>WLGP01000051.1 GCA_009703165.1 Actinomycetota bacterium
ACTGTGGCAGGAGATGTCCTTACTCGTTGGCATCGCCAGCGCGGAGAGTCAGTCTGGTTCCTTACCGGAACAGATGAACACGGTCAGAAGGTAATGCGCACTGCCGAGCAGAATAACGTTGCCCCTCAAGAGTGGGTTGACCGCCTGGTTGCAGATGCATGGAAGCCAAATTGGACTGCACTCAATATTGCAAATGATGATTTCATCCGCACAACCGAGCCTCGCCACACAGAGCGCGTGCAGAAGTTTCTACAATCGCTTAAGGATTCTGGCCATATCTATGCAGGAAAGTATGAAGGCCCATACTGCGTTGGCTGCGAAGAATTTAAATTACCTGGAGATCTCATCGATGCAGATGGAGAGAAACTCTGTCCCATCCATAGCAAGCCAGTTGAGATTGTTAATGAGAATAACTGGTTCTTTAAACTCTCAGCCTTCGCCCAGCCGCTCATCGATCATTACAAGAATAATCCGGAGGCCTGCCAACCAGAGAGTGCGCGCAACGAGGTAATTTCATTCCTCGAAGGTGGCGTCTCTGATCTTTCGATTAGCCGTTCCACATTTGATTGGGGCATTCCTGTTCCATGGGATACCGATCAGGTTGTCTACGTATGGTTCGATGCACTTCTCAACTATGCAACAGCGGTTGGTCTAACAGATGATGCAGCATCCGTTGGTGGCAAGAAGTTTGCTCAGACTTGGCCTGCAGATGTGCACCTAGTTGGAAAAGATATTTTGCGATTCCATGCAGTGATCTGGCCTGCCATGTTGATGGCTGCAGGCCTTGAAATTCCACGTAAGGTATTTGCACATGGCTGGCTCTTGGTCGGCGGCGAGAAGATGAGTAAGTCAAAGCTGACCGGTATTGCACCATCTGATATCACCGATCACTTTGGCGTTGATGCCTTTAGATATTACTTCTTACGTGCAATTCCATTTGGTAGCGATGGATCTTTCTCTTGGGAAGATATGAGCGCCCGATATACATCAGAGCTTGCAAATGACTTTGGAAACCTCGCATCACGCCTTGCTGCGATGATCGAAAAGTACTGTGGTGGGCTTATCCCAGCGCCACATCGTGATGAGACGTTAGTAAAGGCGCTCCAGACAACTGTTGAGACTGCCGATAAGGCGATGGTCGCACTTGATTTCCAAGGCGGCATTGTTGCTGCGATGGATTTCTGCAAGAAGGTCAATGGCTATGTCACAGAGAAAGAGCCATGGATCCTTGCTAAAGATCCTTCCAATCAAGTCGAACTCGAGCAGGTTCTCTACAACACTGCAGAGTCCCTGCGTGCACTAGCTGTCTTGCTCCATCCAGTAATGCCGGCAACAACAGAGATTCTGTGGCAATCACTTGGTGCGCAAAGTTCACTTGGTGCAATCGGCGACCAGAAGGTCAGTCAGATCGCGCAATGGGGTCAATTGCCACAAGGTGCGACAGTGACAAAGACTCCGGTTCTCTTTCCCCGTCTTGAGATTAAAGAGTAAATATCCCAATGGCCGATCGCCACAATCGAGATATCGACCGTCAATTAGCGCCAGCACCAGAGCCTCTTCCAGTCCCATGCGTTGATGCGCACGCACATATTGAGATCGTTGCCAATACAAGCTTTGATTCACCTGAAGTTCGTACCGTCATTGACGATGCAGCTCGTGCAGGAATTGATCGGATTGTTCAGGTCGGGTATTCAGCAGAGCAATCTCAGTGGGGTGCAAATCTTGCAGCGCTCTACGATGGACAGGTCTTAGCCGCAGTTGCGCTGCATCCAAATGAAGCACCTGTAGTTGAAGATCTTGAGGCAGATCTTGCGATCATTGAAGCCCTTGCCGCACAACCTCGTGTGCGCGCAATCGGTGAGACTGGCCTCGATTACTTTCGTACCCCACCAGAACTTCGCGCCCGCCAACAAGAATCCTTTAAGTGGCATATTGATCTAGCAAAGCGCACAAAAAAGGCGTTAGTGATCCACGATCGAGATTCCCATGATGATGTCTTATCTGTCTTGCTAGAAGTGGGAGCCCCAGAGAAGACTGTCTTTCATTGTTTTTCAGGCGATGTCGAGATGGCCAAGAAATGTATCGAACGCGGCTACATCCTCTCTTTTGCCGGAACCGTTACCTTCAAAAATGCTCCAGCACTTCGTGAGGCTCTAGCAATTACTCCGATCGATCAGATCCTGGTGGAGACCGATGCTCCCTTCTTGGCACCCACTCCACATCGCGGTGCACTTAATTCACCGGCGCAGATTGCAACGATTGTCCGTGCGATGGCAGAAGAACGAAATGCAGACTTGGCTGAATTTGCGACTGCGCTATCTAATAATGCAGAGCGCATCTTTGGCTCCTTTGCCGCAGGTTCAACGCTGTGAGCCTTTTGGGAGCAGCAGAGATCCGCGAGCTGGCAGCACAGCTTGATCTCAGACCATCTAAATCGCTGGGACAGAACTTTGTTATCGATGCCAATGTCTGTCGCAAGATTGTTCGTGTGGCAGATGTGCGATCAGATGATGTTGCACTTGAAATCGGACCAGGACTTGGTTCATTAACTCTTGCCTTGCTTGAAGAGGCTGCATCAGTTGTTGCCATTGAAATCGATCCACGCCTTGCAACACAACTTCCGATAACTGCAGCACTCCATAGCGATCGCCCATCACAATTATCTGTTGTCACAAGTGATGCGTTAGCAATCCGTAGCCTTGATGTTGCGCCAACTGTTCTCGTAGCAAATCTTCCTTACAACGTATCTGTCCCTGTCTTTTTGCATCTTCTTGAATTCTTTCCAACCTTACGTTCTGGCGTAGTCATGGTGCAGGCAGAGGTTGCAGATCGCCTTGCCGCAAAGCCCAATAGTAAGGAGTACGGAATTCCTAGCGTCAAGGCTGCATGGTGGGCAGATGTCAGCGGCGCAGGATCTGTTTCGCGATCCATCTTCTGGCCAGCACCTAACGTTGATTCCAAGTTAGTTGGCTTTAAACGCCATGCCCCATTGGGTGATGAAGTTCTGCGTAAGAAAGTCTTTGCCATTATCGATCTGGCTTTTGCACAGCGCCGAAAGATGCTCCGTTCAACCCTTTCATCGATGTATGGAAGTTCAGCTGCTGCAGAGGCCCACCTTGAATCTGTTGGAATCGATGGCACTCTGCGCGGGGAAGCGTTGACCATTGAAGATTTCTGCAAAATCGCCCAATAAGCAATAAGGTCTACACGTGGCAAAAGAGAGCGTAACGGTGCGCGTACCTGCAAAGGTCAATCTCCAATTGTCGGTCGGCCCTCGCGAAGACGACGGGTATCACAATCTCGTCTCTGTCTTTCAAGCAATCTCACTCTTTGATGATGTCACTGTGACAAAGAGCCAACCAGGATCTGGAATCACAATCTCAATCGTTGGCGATCACACCCATGGCGTTCCGGCAGATCACACAAACTTGGCAGTTAAGGCTGCGCAACTAATTGCATCTGAATATGACCTGACAATCGATGCCCATATCGAGGTAAAGAAGAGCATCCCTGTTGCAGGTGGCATGGCAGGTGGCAGCGCAGATGCTGCAGCGACAATTCTGGCAATTGATCATCTCTATGAACTTGAGATGACTCGCGATGAGCAACATGATTTTGCAGCTTCCCTTGGCAGCGATGTTCCCTTCATGCTGACAGGTGGAACTGCTATCGGCCAGGGACATGGTGATCAATTAACTTCGGCACTTTCTCGCGGTACCTATCACTGGGTTTTAGCTCTCTCGAGCGTTGGCCTTTCAACACCTGCCGTCTATACAGAGTGCGATCGTTTACGTGCAGAGCGCGATATCTCAGCGCCACGTATTAGCGATCAATTGATGCAGGCGCTACTTGCAGGAGATGCAAAGGCAGTTGGAGCTTCGCTCAGCAATGATCTACAGAACGCAGCCTGCACATTGCGTCCGGCGCTTTCATTAGTTCTCGATGTCGGACAGGAATATGGCGCACTCGGTGCAATCGTCTCTGGATCTGGGCCGACTGTTGCATTTCTCGTTGCAGATGAGGAAGCTGGCCTTGATTTAGCTGTTGCTCTGACCTCAAGTGGAGTCGTAGGAAGCGTTGCTCGAGCCTTTGGTCCCGTGCATGGAGCCAAAATTCTCTAACGCCAGGATGCGTATCTGGTCGCCAGCACCCTGTGTGATGAGGGAGAATACGGGTTCCGCCATTGTGTAGTGGCTAGCACATGGGCCTTTGAAGCCCAGGGTCCAGGATCGATACCTGGTGGCGGAGCAATTTCAATTGCCCGCCGATAGAGCTGGCGGAGCCATCTGGTTCTCAGTTACAAGGCCCGCCGAAGATTTAGGCGGAGCAAGATAGACTTCACATATGAGCCTAGAAACAGTGGTTGTTCTCGCCGCTGGAGAAGGCACGCGAATGAAATCTGCAACACCCAAGGTTCTTCATTCAATCTCAGGTCGCACACTTCTAGGACATGTTCTCCATGCCGTAGATGGATTAAATGCAAAAAATCTTCGCATCGTTGTCGGTGCGGGACGTGAACTTGTCGAAGAGCACGTTGCAGAGATTGCACCACAGGCAACAACAGTCTTTCAGGAACATCGCGGCGGTACAGGACATGCAACTCAGCTCGCGCTCGCAGGTACAACACCGGCCGGCACTGTCTTAGTTCTCGCCGGCGATACCCCGATGCTTACCAACGCTTCCCTTGCCGCATTGTTAGATGTGCACCATAAAGGCGACTTTGTTGCATCAGTGATGACTGCAGAGCACCCGGATCCAACTGGTTATGGACGAATAGTCCGTAGCGAAGATGGCTCGCTTCTGCGCATCGTTGAAGAGCGCGATGCCAGTGATAACGAAAAGGCTATCTACGAAATCAATTCGGGTGTCTACGCCTTTGATGGTGCAAAACTTGCTGGTGCTATTGGAAAGTTGAAGAACGATAATTCACAAGGCGAGCTCTATCTCACCGATGTTCTTGAGATTCTCCGCATGGATGGCGGCTCAGTTGCTGCAGTATTGATCGAAGACTTTATCGAAATCCTTGGCGTTAACGATCGCGCGCAGTTGGCAGAAAGTGCTGCACTATTGCGTGATTTGATCAATGACGACCTCATGAAATCTGGAGTCACCATCGTTGATCCGATGAATACTTGGGTTGATTCCACAGCGAAGATTGCAAACGATGTAACCCTGCTACCTGGTACATGGATTGCCGGTTCTACAACTGTTGCAAGTGGCGCAGTTATTGGTCCGCGTACAACGTTAGTTGATTGCACAGTTGCTGCAGGTGCCAACGTTATTGAATCGCACTGCACCGGCGCTGTGATTGGTGCCCATGCAAACGTTGGCCCATTTACATATTTGCGACCAGGAACAGATCTTGGCCCATCTTCTAAAGCTGGCGCATTTGTTGAGATGAAGAATGCTGTTGTCGGTGAAGGTTCAAAGGTTCCGCATCTTTCCTATGTAGGGGATGCAACGATCGGTGAAGGCAGCAATATCGGAGCTGCCACAATCTTTGTAAATTACGATGGCGTTGAAAAGCATCACACCACAGTGGGTGATCACGTCCGCATCGGTAGCGATTCGATGTTAGTCGCCCCGATTACCATCGGAGATGGCGCATATACCGCCGCTGGATCTGTGATTACCGAGGATGTGCCACCCGGAGCAATCGGGGTTGCTAGGGCAAAGCAGAGAAATGTATTAGGTTGGGTCCTGCGCAAGCGTTCCGGTACTAAATCAGCAGATGCAGCCTCGCGTCATGTTGATGAGAAGAAGGGCTAATTCCTTTGAGCGAACTCAGACTAACTTCCGAAAAAAGATTGCGTCTCTTTTCAGGACGCGGGTTCCCCGAGTTAGCTGAAGAGGTTGCTACCGAACTTGGCGTTCCGATCACACCAACATCTGCATATGACTTTGCAAATGGTGAAATCTTTGTTCGCTTTGAAGAGTCAGTTCGCGGTTGCGATGCATTCGTTCTGCAGTCACATGCTGCGCCGGTAAATAAGCAGATCATGGAACAACTCATCATGGTCGATGCTCTCAAGCGCGCATCTGCAAAGCGCATCACAGTTGTTGCACCGTTCTACGGATATGCTCGTCAAGATAAGAAGCACCGCGGACGTGAGCCAATCTCTGCACGTTTGATGGCAGATCTCTACAAGACCGCTGGCGCAGATCGCCTTATGGTTGTCGATCTTCACACATCACAGATTCAAGGATTCTTCGATGGTCCAGTTGATCATCTCTTTGCTCTTCCAATGCTCGCCAATTACGTTGGCAGCAAGGTCGATCGTTCAATGCTCACTATCGTCTCTCCAGACTCAGGACGTGTACGCGTTGCAGAGCGTTGGTCAGAACTTCTTGGTGGCTGCCCGATCGCATTTATCCATAAGACCCGCGATCCATTAGTACCAAATGAATCTGTAACGGGTCGCGTCGTCGGTGATGTCTCAGGTCGCACCTGCGTAGTTATCGATGACATGATCGACACTGCAGGAACAATTACAAAAGCAGTTGACGCACTCTTTGAAGGTGGCGCAAAAGATGTCATCATCGCTGCAACTCACGCGGTCTTCTCAGGTCCTGCTGTAGAGCGTTTGAAGGAATCTCGCGCAGTTGAAATTGTTGTCACTAACTCATTGCCGATCTCTGAAGAGAAGCGCTTTGACAAGCTGACCGTGCTCACCATCGCCCCACTCTTGGG
>WLGP01000052.1 GCA_009703165.1 Actinomycetota bacterium
CTTCAAGATGGTGAAGAGGGATGCCTTTCATTTCCTGAACTTCGTTATGAAACGCCACGCGCACTTCGAGCAGTTGCTCAAGGATTTAACATGCACGGTGAGCCCATCACTGTAGAAGGAAGTGAATTTCTAGCTCGGGCTCTGCAACATGAGACCGATCACTTAGATGGGATTCTCTTTATCGACCGCATGCCTTCTGATCTGCGCAAATCGGCCATGAAGGAGATAAGAGATTCAGAGTGGTTTGGAAGTGCAATCGATTCCGGAATCGCTCCGCAAATCAAGGTTTCACCACATAACACCTTCGGAAAAGGTTACTAGTGCGCATTGCAGTTGCTGGGACATCTGCGGTGGCAATACCTACCCTAGAAGCACTTTCGGGAAGTTCTCATCAACTTGTCAAAGTCTTTACTACCGGCGATAGAGCATCAGGTCGCGGTAGGAATCTGATGCAAAGCGATGTTGCATCATGGGCGATGAAAAAGGGTTTTGAACCAATCAAGGTAGATGACGCCTCTCAGATGCAGCCGCACCTCACAGATGTTGATTGCGTTGTCGTTATCGCCTTCGGAATTCTCCTTCCTCAAGAAATTCTTGATATGCCTGCGCACGGATTCATTAACCTCCATTTCTCTCTTCTCCCGCAGTGGAGGGGAGCAGCCCCTGTGCAGCGTGCGATAGAACATGGGGATTCCCATCTGGGAGTAACTGTCTTCGAACTAGATGCAGGAATGGATACAGGTCCTATCTATGCAAGCCTAAAATTTCCTCGGGATATAGATATGAGATCGAGTCAGGCTTTAGAGTTTCTCGCCGTCGAGGGCGCTCCCTTAATTCTCAAAGTTCTTAGCGATATTGAAGGTGGCGTGATGCCTACGCCACAGAGTGAGGTCGGCGCATCTAGAGCCTTGAAGTTAGGTAAGGATGAAGCGATTATCGATTGGAAGAGTTCTAGTCAGGCGATTCATCAGAAGGTATGTGCCTTCTATCCCAACCCTGTTGCGCGTACTACATTTCGTGGTTCTCAACTCAAACTCACGGAGACTTCGTTGCTTCAAGAGAGTCCTGTCGAAAAAACCGCAGCTCCGGGATCACTCGTGGTGGAGAAGAACCATCTTTATGTAGGTACTGCAGATGGATTACTTGAGCTCATCACCGTTATCCCTGAAGGAAAGAGTGAGATGAAGGCAGCTGACTGGGCTCGCGGAGCACGAGCTATCAGCGGTGATATCTGTGGTTGAGGCGCGTCGAAACACCTTTAAGAAGCCCAAGGCTGACCCAGTACGCCTGCTTGTCTTTGATGTCTTGACTGAAGTTAACCACCGCGATGGCTACTCAAATTTATTACTGCCCAAGGCGCTAGAAAAATCGGCTTTTGATCAACGTGATAAAGCCTTTGCAACAGAACTTCTCTATGGAACTCTGCGAATGCAGGGCAGGCACGATTATGTCTTGGCTCAGGTAAGTGATCGACCATGGAGTGAGGTCGATACAGGAATCATCGATGTCGCACGCATCGGGCTGCAACAGATATTTGAAATGCGCGTTCCGATGCATGCCGCCGTTTCAGAGACAGTTGAATTAGCTCGAAAGGTGCTGGGGGAGTCAAAGGCATCCTTTGTAAACGCTCTTCTACGCAAGGTAAGTTCTCGTCCATTGGATGAGTGGATGGCTCCAGCGAACCAGATTCGCGATGATGTCACTCGTCTTTCGATTATCTATTCGCATCCAGAGTGGATTGTCAGCGCATACTTTGACCTTCTCAAGGATTACGCAGAAGTTGAGAAGTTGCTGGCTGCAAATAATGTTCCGACAAAGCCGACCTTTGTAATATGGCCTGGGCGATCAAACCTTGCAGAGTTTGAAGAGTTTGGGTCAGTGCCAACACGATTTTCACCTTACGGATTCACCGCAGATGTCACACCAGGATCACTCGAAGCTGTTCGTCGTAGTAGAGCCGGTGTTCAAGATGAAGGCTCACAGTTGGTTGCCCACATCTTCGCCCAGGCCGCGAGCAAGTCCCGATCATGGCTAGATATCTGTGCAGGCCCTGGTGGTAAGGCTGCACTCCTCTCATCTTTAGCTCACGTTGGCAACCATTCTTTTACCGCTAATGAAATTTCACAGGTGCGCGCAGACCTTGTTTCGCGCGTTGTCGGAGGAGCACCAGTCTGGGTGGGAGATGCACGCGATATCTCAGATCACAATCAACGCTTTGATGCAATCTTGGCAGATGTTCCTTGTACGGGAATTGGTGCGCTTCGTCGACGACCAGAGGTCCGTTGGCGCAGGAGCGTTAAAGATTTGCGAGAACTAGTAAAGCTTCAAGAAGAGATCTCAGATGCTGCGATCGCGATACTCAATGTTGGCGGTGTATTTGGCTATGCAACGTGTTCGCCTCATATGGCTGAGACTTCAATTGCAGTCAGCGATATTCTCAAGAGACATCCTGAACTTCAGCAGATCGATGTGAGCGAATATCTGCCTGTTGGTCTAGAGGGAGCAGTTCGAGATAAGTCACTCTCGCTCTGGACTCAGCGACACAACACCGATGCAATGTACCTTGCTCTCTTTCGGAGAAGCGCTTAGGTAAGGTGAGGACATGGGGATCCGAATAACACCGAGCATTCTCAACGCAGACTTTGCTCATCTGGATCGTGAAATTGCCAAGATTGCCCCCGTCTCCGATCTTCTCCACCTCGATGTGATGGATCACGTCTTTGTTCCGAACTTCACCTTTGATTTCGATTCGGCTTCCAAGATCATCTCGGCATCACCTATCCCGGTTGATTCTCACCTGATGATTGCAGATGTAGATCAATTAGCTCCAGCATATGCTCACGCGGGTAGTGCCAGCGTGACTATCCACGCCGAGGCGAGCAACGATGTTGCAAAGACGCTTCGTGCAATCAGATTAGAAGGGGCTCGAGCCGGTCTGGCTCTCAAGCCAGGAACTTCGCTCGATCTCTATAGTGAATTGATCGATGATGTCGATATGTTCTTGATTATGACTGTCGAGCCAGGTTTTGGTGGTCAAAAATTTATGGATTCGATGATGGATAAGGTTCGGAGTGCGAGAAAATTGATCGGTGATCGTTCAATCTGGCTTCAAGTCGATGGTGGTATTTCATTAGAGACTATAGAGATCGCCAGAGATGCTGGAGCAGATACCTTCGTGGCAGGAAGTGCTGTCTTTAACTCACCTGATCCTGCAGATATGGTCACTCGTTTAAGAGCGTTGTCCCAGAAGTAAATTCGGCGCCCAGCTGCAAGGGTTATCAAGTAAACTAATGGTTATGAAGAGCTTTGATGAACTCTGGAGCGAATTAGCTGAAAAGGCCATTACACGCCCTGCTGATTCATCTACTGTCGCTGCCTTAGATGCCGGGGTTCATACGATCGGCAAGAAGATCATTGAAGAAGCTGGTGAGGTGTGGCTAGCTGCTGAGCACGAAAGCAATGAGGCGCTAGCCGAAGAGATTAGTCAATTGATCTACCATCTTCAAACTCTTATGTTGGCTCGCGGATTGACCCCAGCTGATATCTACAAATTCCTCTAAAGATACCTAAGGAGCACGATGTTACGAGTTGCGATCCCTAATAAGGGTTCACTTGCAGAAGAGTCGATCGCGATTCTTAAAGAGGCAGGATATAAACAACGCAGTGATTCACGTGATCTTGTACTAGTAGATCTTGGAAATAACGTTGAATTTTATTACCTGCGCCCGAGAGATATTGCGATATATGTGGGATCAGGGGAGTTGGAGGCGGGAATTACTGGGCGCGATCTTCTGATTGATTCACAAGCTGCTGCCGTTGAGATTATGTCTTTAGATTTTGGCGCATCAACCTTTAGATTTGCCGGCCCTGCGGGCTCTTCTCTCTCGCTTAAGGATATTAACGGTAAGCGCGTAGCGACGGCCTATCCGGGGCTTGTCTCAGCCCACCTTGCCTCATCTGGAATCAAAGCTGATGTAGTTCGTCTTGATGGCGCAGTCGAAAGTAGCGTTCGCCTTGGAGTTGCAGATCTCATTGCCGATGTTGTGAGCACTGGAAATACACTCCGCCAGGCAGGGCTCGAGATTTTTGGTGAACCAATTCTTACTAGCGAAGCGATCGTAATCGCGCGTAAGAAGGATCAACTCCCAGATGGCTTAGAGGTTCTTATCCGACGCCTTCAAGGTGTTGTAACGGCGCGCCAGTATGTGCTGCTTGATTATGATGTGAAGAAGAGTGATATCGATGCGGCGTGTGCGATCACTCCGGGTCTTGAATCACCAACTATTTCGCCGTTGCAAAACCCTGAATGGGTAGCAGTTCGTGCAATGGTGAAAAGAACTGCAACCAATGAAATTATGGATCAGTTGTGGGCACTAGGTGCACGCGGCATCCTCGTTACCGACATTCACGCATGTCGCCTGTAGAGAGTTACTTTCCTTTACCGGACTCTTCTACATCCTCGCGAGATATTCCCAAGAGATAGAGAACGCTATCTAGATAGGGAGCGCTGAGCGCGCTATCTGCAGCTGCCCGTACGGCAGGCTTTGCATTAAATGCGATACCCAGTCCGGCAAGTGCGATCATATCCAGATCGTTAGCGCCATCTCCGATAGCAACGGTCTGTTCGATCTCCACCTTTTCGATTACCGCGAAATCCCTTAACGCCTGTGCTTTCGCTGCACGATCAACGATCGGCCCAACTAAGCCGCCCGTGAGGACACCTTGGCTGATCTCAAGTGTATTTGCTCTGTAGTGAGCGATATCAAGGGATTTGAGGAGAGGCTCGATGACGTCGATAAATCCACCCGAGACTACAGCGACCGTGTGACCGAGTTTCTGCAAGGTTGACACCAGTGTCTTTGCTCCTGGAGTCAGAGAGATCTCAGCGCGTACTTCTTCCAATACTGATTCTGGAAGGCCCTTGAGGAGCGCAACGCGTTCGCGCAGGCTCTCTTCAAAATCAATCTCACCAGCCATCGCGCGATTGGTAATCCCTTTGACTTTTTCGACTACGCCAGCTTTTGCACCAAGTAGTTCAATGACTTCCTGGGAAATGAGAGTGGAATCAACATCCATAAGAACTAACTTCTTCGCCCATCTCATGAGGCCACCCGGTGATACTGCGATATCAACTGAGTATTGAGCCGCCAAAGGTGTCAGTGCATTCTTTAGCTCTTGTGTCTGGGCACCGCTAACGACACATTCAATTGCAGTTACTGGAAAGCTCGCGGTGCGATGAATTCGCTCAATGTTGCCACCTGTATCGGCGATAACTGAGGCGATCGCAGCGAGTGAACCTGGCTTAAGATCTTGTGAGAGCACCACAACGTGTGTGAGGCCAGTCTTTGCAGCGATGCTTTCGCCTTCTTGTTCTGAGAAGACCATTGCAACATCAAGATCAAGGGACGCTGCTTTCTCGTTGAGATCACTCTCAACTGCATCGGCGTGAGCGGGATCTAGTGCGATCAAAATTGTGAGAATCAGGCGCGAGCGAATGACGACCTGCTCGATATCTATGATCGAAAGAGAGAAGGGCGCCAGGGTCTCAAAGAGGGCCTCTGTTATTCCAGGGCGATCCTCACCGGAGACGAGAATGAGTCCTGTGTACTGAGCCTTCATCTTTTCCATGAGGTGAGATTATCGTGAATCACAGCGCAAACCTGCCGAATTTCGCGGTAAAGGATGGGGGAAAGGACTATCTTTTAGCCCGTGAGTAATGAGGAAGTTCTTCGCGTTGCAGATGTGAGCGTTCGTCGCGGAACTCGCACGATCCTTGGCCCACTAACCTTTGCAATCTCACCTGGTGAGCGCTGGGTAATTCTTGGACCCAACGGAGCTGGAAAATCGACTCTCCTTAATCTTCTGGCAACCAGAGCATTTCCGACTTCAGGAAAGATCTTTGTACTTGGAAAAGAGATGGGCAAGGTTGATCTCTTTGAATTGCGCACCCGTATTGGATTAGCCGGAGTCGGAATCTCTGAAGATATTCCATATGAGGAGAAAGTTCGCGACGTTGTGGTCACGGCTGCATATGCCGTCCTGGGTCGATGGAATGAAGATTATGACTTGTGGGATGAATCTCGCGCTGTAGCGCTTCTGACGACATTTGGCGTGCGAGATCTTGCAGATCGCGCATATGGAACGCTCAGTGAGGGCGAGAAGAAGCGGGTACAGATCTCTCGGGCGCTGATGGCCGATCCAGAGCTATTGCTTCTGGATGAACCCACCGCAGGCCTTGATGTCGGTGGAAGAGAAGACCTCCTGCGTAGATTCTCAGAGTTCTCTAGCGATCCTTTAGCTCCGGCGACAGTAATTGTCACCCATCACATCGAAGAGATTCCTGTGGGAACAACTCACGCCCTCTTGCTCAAAGATGGTGCGATCGCGGTGAGCGGTCCCGTTCAACAGGTAGTTACAGATGAGCATGTATCGGCGGTATTTGGCGTCGCGGTCTCGATCTCATTTGATGGCTCACGCTATTTTGCTCGTGCTGCGCTGTGAGCGACTCACTCTTTTCGCCAATTCACCCTTCTTGGTCTCCAGTGATCGATCCGCTTCGCGGCTCTATTCTTCAAAGTTACCAAGCGATATCTAGCGGAGAGTTCATTCCAGCGATAGA
>WLGP01000053.1 GCA_009703165.1 Actinomycetota bacterium
GATGCTGCGCGATTGCCATGCTTTACAACGCGCGCACCAGCTGATGCGGCGATGATTGCAGCAGTCGTTGAGATATTGATCGTATGCGCACCATCTCCCCCGGTACCGACGGTATCGACTGCCCGATCCTGAATTGAGATAGGGGCGCTATGAGCAAACATTTGAGAGACAAGCGCGCCGACTTCTTCTGAAGTTTCGCCCTTCTTCTTCAATGCAAGAAGGAATTCTTTAATAGCGCCAATTTCTGCCTGCCCGAGAAGGATCGTCTCCATCACTTCAGAGATTTCACTTGCCTCGAGGTCTAGGCCGGCATCGAGACGTTGGATGTAACTCTCCCAGGTCATCTCTTCACCAACCTTCTATGGCCTTCTATGGCTCGATCGAAGCACCGAGGTACTACGTGAGGAGATTATGCCTTGGCGCGAGTAATTGATGCGCGCAATAAATCTGCGACAGTGTGAGCAAGAGTGAATGGATCGATCGGATGAAGGACGTTTGCCTCCGCGCGAGACCATGTGGCCAACCAAGCATCTTCCTTGCGTGCTGTAATCACAAGAACTGGTGGACAGTTAAAGAGTTCATCTTTGAGTTGGCGGGCAACGCCCATTCCACCCTCAGGGGCAGCCTCTCCATCGAGGATAAAGAGATCAATTCCGTGATCGCCAGATCTGGCCTTGTTATCGACATAGAGTCGAAGGGCAGGACCTGTCGCAAATTCAACGATGGTGTGTGGGGCAAGGTCTGGGGCGATTGAAGTACCGAGGGCGGCAGCAATATGGGCGCGGACGGTGAGGTCATCTGAGTAGACGACTATCGAGAGGCGACGGCCCGATTCTTCAGTCATAGGCGCATGCTACCGCGAGAAAGGGGCGCTGTGATGGTGATCCGTTTCACCATGGGAAGTGACCAAATAAGCAGGAGATAGAGAGCAAGAAAGAGGTCAAAGGGGTCAAGATCGGGAATAATCACCTTCATGACAAGCACAGTCTCCAGCACTCCCGCAGAGCCGGCCTCAATGCACCGGATTACAAAGCCAAACGTTGTAGCCGTCGGCACCATCGTGTGGCTCTCGAGCGAGTTGATGTTCTTTGCCGCGCTCTTTGCAATGTACTTCACCACTCGCGCTGTGCAAGGTCCAACTATCTGGGGTGAGTCAACAGAACTTCTCAATATTCCATTTGCAGCATTTAACACAACGATCCTTGTTCTCTCATCTGTGACATGTCAGTTCGGCGTATTTGCCGCAGAGCGTTTTCAGAATAAGCGCGAAGGTTCGCTCCTACAGATTAGCCGCTGGGGAATGCGTGAATGGTTCTCGCTGACATTCTTGATGGGCGCATTTTTTATCGCAGGCCAGGTATACGAGTATGCATTTTTAGTCTCTGAAGGACTCACACTTTCTTCAAATGCCTACGGATCAATCTTCTATCTTGCAACCGGCTTCCATGGTCTGCATGTAACCGGTGGTTTGATCGCATTCCTCATTGTTCTTATCCGTGTAGCTAAAGCTCGTCGCTTTACCCACCAGCAAGCAACAACAACGATCGTGGTCTCGTACTACTGGCACTTCGTTGACGTTGTATGGATCGCCCTCTTCGCCGCAATTTATCTGATTAAGTAGATTGGTAATATACGTGAAACGACTCTCTCGCTATCGCAGACACCGTGCTGCTGCCCCTCTTCTACTTATCTTCGCACTTCTTGGAATTGGCACCACATTTCAGGTAGCAGGCGCGACAACTACATCACCAATGACTGCTGAAGAACGCACCGCAGCGATTGAAGAAGGTAAAGAGATCTTCCTTCGCGGATGTTCTTCCTGCCACGGCCTTAACGCTGAAGGTGGACCAATCGCTCCATCCCTGATTGGCGTTGGCGCAGCCTCTGTTGACTTCCAAGTTGCAACAGGTCGTATGCCAATGGCAGATATGAGCCAGCAGGCGATGCGTAAAGCACCTGTCTATACCGATGAAGAGGTAGCAGCCCTTGCTGCATATGTGGCTTCCCTTGCACCAGGACCTGAAATTCCAACAGAAGAGATGCTCAATTACGAGCGCGATGGCGAGCTTGCTGAAGGTGGCGAGCTTTTCCGCACCAACTGCGCAATGTGCCATAACTTTGCAGGACAAGGCGGAGCACTTACACAAGGTAAGTACGCACCATCTGTGATGGGTGTGAAGCCAGTACATATTTATGAAGCGATGATTACTGGACCACAGGCGATGCCAGTGTTTTCAGATAAGACACTTACTCCTAAAGAGAAGCTCTCAATCATCAAGTGGATCAAGCATGCAGAGAAGGAACCACAACTTGGTGGAGTCGCTCTGGGTCGCGTAGGACCAGTTACTGAAGGACTTCTCGTATGGACACTCGGACTTGGACTGCTGATTGGTATCGCAGTCTGGCTAGCAACGAAGGCGAAGTAGGAAAACTATGAGTAAAGAGATCGAAGCTATCCAAGATCCTGGATTACCGGCACATAAATTACGCCAGACCGATGTTGATCCAAAGGCTGCAGATCGCGCAGAGCGTCAAGTTGCAATCCTCTTTGGTCTCTCTGCTCTCAGCACCGTTCTCTTCATCTACTCATATCTCTTTATCTCAACAGATACATTTGTCTTCATCCCATTAATGGGTGAACAAAATGCTCATCAACTCTTCTTGGGTCTTGGCCTTGCACTCGCCCTACTCTTTATCGGACTAGGTGCTGTGCATTGGGCGAAGACACTGATGCCAGATCATGAAGTCATCGCACAACGCCATGAATTTCGTTCACCAGATTCAGATCGCGAAGAGTTTGTTAAGACTGCTAAAGAAGGTGCAGCAGCTGCAGGTCTTGGTCGTCGCTCATTGATTAAGCGCTCACTCGGACTCTCACTTGGTCTAGTTGGACTCTCCCCGATTCTGCTACTCGGTGATCTGGGTCCACTACCTGGAGATGATTTAAAGAAGACTGGCTGGAAGGCTGGATCTCGCCTTGTTACAGATCCTGGTGACCGCCCAATTCGTCCTGAAGATCTTGAAGTAGGTGCGGTAGCGCAGACTCTTCCAGAATTAGCACCAGGAAAAGATCACAGAAGTCTCAATGACATTGCAAAAGACGCGGTTCTCTTGATTCGTCTACGCCCTGAAGATTTCAATCTTGACGACGAGCGTCTATCGTGGACATATCAAGGCATCATCGCATTTTCTAAGATCTGTTCACATATGGGATGTGCTGTGGCTCTCTACGAGCAGTCGACGAAGCACCTTCTCTGCCCATGTCACCAATCAACATTCGATGTAACCCGCGCAGCCAAAGTTATCTTTGGACCGGCTGCTCGTCCTCTGCCACAATTGGCTATCACAGTCGATGAAGAGGGTTACCTCGTTGCACAAGCACCTTTTAATGAACCAGTTGGACCGAGCTTTTGGGGGCGATCTGCATGAGCGCACGTGAACGAATTGCGGGAAATGTAGCTAACTATGTAGATGAGCGCACTGGCGCTGCTGCATGGATGAAGAAGAACCTGCAAAAGGTCTTCCCTGATCACTGGTCATTTATGCTCGGTGAGATCGCGCTCTACTCATTTGTAATTTTGCTTCTCTCAGGAACATTCCTCACATTCTGGTTTGATCCATCGATGCGTGAGGTTGTCTACGAGGGCTCTTATGAACCACTTCAGGGCCTTGAGATGTCTGCGGCCTACGCCTCTGCTCTCGATATCTCATTTGAAGTGCGCGGCGGATTGTTGATGCGCCAGATTCACCACTGGGCAGCGTTGATCTTTATGGCAGCAATTGTTGTCCACTTGATGCGCGTCTTCTTTACCGGCGCCTTCCGTAAGCCACGTGAATTCAACTGGATAATCGGAATTGGTCTTCTTACTCTGGGCATTGTTGAAGGATTCTTGGGTTACTCACTTCCAGATGATCTTCTCTCAGGAACAGGTATCCGTATCGCTGAAGCGATTATTCAGGCAGTACCCGTTGTTGGTTCATACCTTTCATACTTCATCTTCGGTGGAGCCTTCCCTGGATATACATTTATTCCTCGTATCTACACCGTCCACATTCTTATCCTTCCTGGAATCTTCCTTGCACTCATTACCGTCCACTTAATGTTGGTCTGGTACCAGAAGCACACTCAATATCCAGGTCCAGGACGTACTGAAAAGAATGTTGTCGGTTATCCGCTACTTCCTATCTATATGGCAAAGGCCGGCGGCTTCTTCTTTATCGTCTTCGGTGTCACCGCTCTCTTGGGCGCAGTTGCATCGATTAACCCGATCTGGCTGTATGGTCCATATACACCTGGACAAGTCTCTGCAGGTTCACAACCTGACTGGTACATGGGTTGGCTCGACGGTCTTGTACGTATGGCGCCACCTCTTGAGCCTGTGATCTTTGGCTACACGCTCTCACTCAATATTTTGATTCCTGGGCTGATCTTGCCTGGAATCATCTTCACAGGAATGGCGCTCTACCCATTTATTGAGCAGTGGATCACGGGAGATAAGCGTGAGCACCACTTGCTTGATCGTCCACGCAATGCGCCAAACCGCACAGCCCTTGGCGTGATGTCACTGACCTTCATGATGATCGCTCTGATCAATGGTGGAAACGACCTCATCGCAACTAACTTTGATCTTTCGATCAATCAGATTATGTGGTTTAGCCGCATCGGCATCATTGTTCTGCCTCCGATTGCATTTATCGTGACTAAGCGAATTTGTCTCTCATTGCAGCGCGCAGACCGTGAGCTCGTTCTTCATGGACGCGAGACAGGTCGCCTTGTCATGATGCCATCTGGTGAATTCGTTGAAGTACATGAGCCAATCTCTCCTGAGAAGGCATGGCTACTTACACAGCACGAACAGAATGCTCCTCTTCAACTTGAAGATACCGATGCCCGTGGTGTTCGCCGCCCTGGGCTATTGAAGTCAAAGTTGAGAAAGCGCTTCTCTGTAGCTCACGCTGAACAAGTTGCAAAACCTACCGTTGCAGATCTCAAGGAGATTGAGCATCACTAAGGGTTAGTAACTTCCTTCGCTCTCCCCTGTCGGACGACTAGGGCGACACCGGCGATAGTGACAAGAGTTCCAATTGCAGTGACGAGGCCTATCTTCTCTCCAAAGAGGAAGTAGGCCTCTACTGCTGTTACTGCTGGAACAAGGTAATAGAGCGAAGAGACTGACGCCGCGCTCGAGCGAGCAAGAAGATAGTAGAGAATCAAGATCGCACCGATTGAGAGTGCAACGATCAACCAGACCAAAGAGAAGATAAATGATCCGTTCCAGGTGATTGATTGGCCATCTTCAAAGGTAAGTGCCAGAACGGCCATAAGAATTCCAGTTGCAACGTACTGCCACGAAGTTCCAGATAGAACCTCTACACCAGCGCCGAATTTCTTCTGCAATAGCGTTCCTGATGTACCTCCAAGGAGTGCGATAAAGACAGAAATCACACCAGCTGTTGGCAGAGCCTGATCCCCCGAACTTTCGAGCTTGGGTGCAATCACCATCACAAGTCCTGCAAGGCCAAGTCCGAGCCCTAACCACTTGCGGCTAGATAACTTTTCGCCAAAGAAGAGCGATGAGAAGATCGAGACAAGAACTGGTTGCAGCGAACAGATGAGCGCGGTTATTCCCGCGGGCATCCCCTGCTTGACGCCATAGAAGCATCCGCCGAGGTATGCACCATGAATTGTCAGACCAACAAGCGCGCTCTTTCCAATCGTTGGCAGGTCTCGCGCAAATCGCTTAGTGATCACAAGAGCGATAAGTGCGAGCAAGATAGATGCAAAGGCCATGCGAACTGCGATGAAGGTAAAGGGTGGCGCGTAGGGAATTCCGTATCGAATGCCAGTAAAGCCGGTACTCCAGAGCAGAACGAAGATTATTGGTGCGCTCTTTGTATTTATTAACCCTCGCATAGTGCTTTGAGTTTAACCAAAGACTTTGCCATCCACTTAGGGTTTCGCGAAAGAGAGTCTGTCTTCTTCAACCACCATAACTGGGCAGAATTACATACAGATGCGTCAAAGGTCTCAGTCACTTCGGTAGAGCCGTTGCCGAGATCTACAAGCTCATAGGACCAGGTCCATTTCATGAGGTGGCGCCAGGTGATGAGGTGGTTCTCTTCAAAGGCAACTACCTCATTGGTGATGCGGTAGGGCACCTTGATCTTCATCTCCATACCGAACTTGGCACCGAGAAAGAGTCGATCAGGACCGGAGAGCGCACTCTGCACTGTTGAAGAACCGTCGAAGAGCGAGTGTGCTGCTGGCCTTGCAAGATAGCCAAAGATCTTGGCGGGGCTCGCGTTTATGACTATACGTGCAGCTCGTTTATGCCGATGATCTAAATCAAGAATCTCAGCGCGCATAAGAGTTCTTTTCTTGAAAACGCTCAGTGATGGACTGTCGTTGATTGATCATCGAGTGGCTTCTCGTACTCGGTAACCCATCCGATGA
>WLGP01000054.1 GCA_009703165.1 Actinomycetota bacterium
AATGTTCGCTGAGAAGGTTCATGGAAGACCGAGGTGTAGAAACTTCCTTCGCTGTTTTGAATCGGTTGAGGCACTCTGACTCGGCCATCTGCTGCAATCAAGCGAACGAAGGCAATCTCGGCCATGAGGTTCTCAGGCGTTCGTGGTGAATTTGTATTAATACGAAGCGCAAATAGCTGGCCATCCGTGGTTTCAACCTTGAGGGTGGCGTTGTACTCGTAATTGATCGAGACAGCTGATTTCGCAGCAATCGGGTATCGACTCAGAATATCGAGAGAAAAGGTCTCTAACTCTTTGATCACTATCTCTTCGGGCTGGTCAAAGAAGTTTGAACTCAATGTGAATTACCTTCCTGTTTTGGGCGAGATAACGGCAGTTCCCTTTTCGTGCGAAAGAATCATCATTCTGTGATTTGGTAGAGCCATAGCTATTGCATCAGCAAGCTTGCGCTCTTCTTCGCGATCAACATCATCCAAAATGACTGTTGCCTTTGCTGAGAGCAGAGGAATCAGATGCTCTAGTGCTGGGTAGCGAGCATCCGGATTGGTCGAACTTGGTGGACCATCGATAACCAAGAGATCAATTTTTGCTAATCCTTTAAATGTGGATTTGGCATACCACTTGTACTTTCCTGAGTAGCTCTCTAATTCATGAATGCGTATATCAACACCTCGAACGCCATGGCTTGCCAGCATCTCGCGCGTCTGACTTCCAAATTCTTGAGAATGATCAAGGCTGACGATCTTCTTGGCTCCACTCTTGGCTAAAACCAAAGAAGAGAGACCAGAACCAAGTTCGACTGTTAAGCGAGGCTTAACTTTCTTTGTTACATGGGCCAGAGTTAGAAGAAAATCAGGCGAAGCAGCCCAACCACGTGATGGTGGAAGAGGAGCAGAGAGTTTAAGTAGCGGGAGGAGTTGCTCGACCGCCTCAAATTGATGATAGACGTGGCCCATCTCTGTCTTGATACGACCGGTTTGCGCAGCAAGTTCTTTGGTCACACGATCTGCGTTGCGATTTACCTTTCGATGTAACGCTCGAGCGCTGCGCACCAGATAGGCAAGAAGAGTAATTGCGATAGCAAGGCCGGCAAGGATCACGATGTCGTTATTCACACGATAAAGTCTAAGGGAGATTAGTCTTATGCCATGGCTTCTCTTCACGTGGCGATGGTCTGCCTTGGAAATATCTGTCGCTCACCTATGGCTGCAGCAGTTCTTGCCAATAAAGCGCGCGAGATAAGCGAATTAGAAATTATTGTTACAAGTTCGGGGACGAGTGGATGGCATATTGGCGAAGGTCCACATCCGACATCACAGTTAGTCTGGGAGAAGGCTGGTTATAGCCACGACCATAAAGCATCGCAATTTAAGGCCAATGATTATTTCGTCAATGATTACATCCTGGTGATGGATTCCAGCAATTATGAGAATGTGCTCGCGCTAGCACCAAGTGATGAGGATCGATCAAAGGTCTTCTATCTGCGTAGCTTTGATCCTGCTCTTTCCAAGATTGATCCGTTATCTGGGGATTACTTCAATCTTGAGGTGCCAGATCCTTACAACCAGCCAGAAGATTCATATCAACGCGTTCTAGCGATGATTGAATCCGCAGTCGATGGATTTATCGAACGAGTTATTCAAGACCACGTCGCTTAAGCAACGGGGTAATCGTTGCTTCGCGTCCACGGAAATTCTTAAACATCGTCATTGAATCGATTGAACCACCACGGCTGAGGAGTTCTGCACGGAAGTGATCGCCATTCTTGCGAGTAAGACCACCATTGTCCTTAAACCATTCAACTGATTCAGCATCAAGGACTTCGCTCCAGATATAGCCGTAGTAACCGGCTGAGTATCCCCCGGCAAAGATATGAGAGAAGTACGTACTGCGATATCGGGTGGGAACTGCGTGGTAATCGAGTCCGTAATCTTTAATTGCCTGTGCTTCAAAGGCTACGACGTCATCGACAACCTGGCCATCTTCGAGCGAGTGCCATGCAAGATCAAGGATTGCAGCAGCCAAGTAGCTAGTTGTCGCATGACCTTCATTAAAGGTTGATGCGCCTTGGAGTCGATCGATGAGTTCTTGTGGAAGTTGTTCGCCAGTTTCATGATGCTTGGCGTAATTTGATACAACTTCTGGCCAGAGGATCCACATCTCGTTGACTTGGGATGGGAATTCAACAAAGTCACGTTGGACGCTGGTACCTGATACTCGTGGATAGGTAACACTAGAGAGCAATCCGTGAAGGGCATGTCCAAACTCGTGAAACAAGGTGACAATCTCATCGTAGGTAAGCAAGGTTGGTTGACCCGCTGCTGGCTTTGGGATGTTGAGGTTATTGCAGACCACAGGAAGTTGGTTAAAAAGGAAGTTCTGATCAACGAGATTATTCATCCATGCGCCACCGCGCTTTGAATCGCGAGTGTAGAAATCGCCGATGAAGAGACCTAACTTGCTGCCGTCTTCATTGAAGACTTCAAAGGCGCGAGCTTCTGGATGATAGGTCACCAGATCTGGACGTTCCTTGAATGAGATACCAAAGAGTTTATCTGCGGCGAAGAAGACTCCATCGTGGAGTACTCGCTCAAGTTCAAAGTAAGGGCGCATCGCACTTGAATCAATATTGTGCTTTGCCTTGCGTACTTTCTCCGTGTAGAAATCCCAATCCCAACTGGCTAATTCGAAGTCATCTCCAGATGATGTGATCATCGCTTGGATTTCAGCGCCCTCGGCACGAGCGTTACGCACCGCAGCTGGAGCAATCTTTCGCAACATCGCATGAACATTCTCAACACTTCCAGCAGTCTGCTCGGCGATGATGTACTGCCCATGAGTCTTCTTGCCAAATAACGTGGCACGAGTTGCGCGCAACGTAGCCATCTCTATAAGGATCTTCTTGGTGTCATATTCATTATCGCGATTTCCGCGAAGCAACGATGCCTTCATTACTGCCTCGCGAGTGGCACGTACTTCAAGGCTTTCGAGCATTGGGTTACCAGTAAAATTCACCATTCCAAGTAGGTACTTACCCTCAAGGCCGCGAGCCTTAGCTGCATCTGCTGCCGCCTGGATCTCACCTTCGGAAAGTCCTGCAAGTTGGGCGACTGAATCGATAACTAATGCGCTCTCGTTTGTATCGGCCAATAGATTCTTTGAGAACTGAGTCTCTAGAAACGAAAGTCGTTCATTGATTTTGGTTAACTCATTACGCTGATCTTGAGTCAAGTGCGCCCCGGCGTAGACGAAATCGCGATAGTACTTATCAAGCAACCAGGCATCCTCTGGCGAGAGCGCAAGTGAGCCCTTCTTCTCGTGAAGGGATTTAATGCGTGAATAAAGAGCAGGATTGAGTTTGATCGCATCTTGGTGGGCCGATAACTTGGGAGCAATCTCTTCTTCAATTGCATCGAGGTTATCGTTGGTATCACTTGATGACTTGTTGTAGAAAACCATCAGCATCCGGTTGAGGATCTGTCCACTCTTCTCCAAGGCAACAATCGTGTTCTCAAATGTTGGCTCACCTGAGGCGATGATCGCCTCTACTTCATCAAGTTGTGCCTTCGTTCCTTCATAGAAGGCTTCCTTGTAATGCTCCTCCTTGAGGTTTGCAAAATCAGGAAGCTCATATTCCAGAGCGCTACGTGAGAAGAATGGGTTCGTCGACATCGAAGACAACTTTCTAGGCGCGTGGGTTGGGACTTACATTCTGCTTCGGATCACGCTCAGGAAGTTTTCCTAGGGCGTTATCAATCGCCTTCATGACAGAAGCATCGAGCTTTACACCTGATGCTTTGACATTCTCCTTGACCTGAGATGGCTTTGTCGCACCCATGATTGCCGATGAGACATTGTCATTCTGTAGTACCCATGCGATGGCAAGTTGTGACATCGAAAGTCCGACTGAATCAGCCACAGGTTGTAACTTCTGCACCGCTTCAAGAACTTCTGGACGCATCCAACGAGAGATCATTCCGGCACCACTCTTCTTATCGGTGGCACGTGAACCGGCCGGTGGCTTAGCACCTGGCTTGTACTTTCCAGTCAGCACGCCTTGAGCAATCGGAGACCAGACAATCTGTCCGATTCCTTCCTTGCGTGAAAGTGGAACAACTTCGGCTTCAATGACTCGCCATAGAGCTGAATACTGTGGCTGGCTTGAGACAAATCGTGAGAAACCGCGCGCATCTTGAATCTTAAGCGCTGAGGAGATCTGCTGGGCTGTCCATTCAGAGAAGCCGATGTAGTTGACCTTGCCTTGGCGAATCAAATCTTCAAAGGCTTGAAGTGATTCTTCAAGTGGTGTTTCAAAATCAAAACGGTGCATCTGGTAGAGATCAATGTGATCGACATTGAGACGCTTCAGCGATGCATGACAAGATTCCATAATGTGCTTACGTGAAAGTCCGCGGTCATTCTTACCCGTGCCAGTTGGCCAGTAGACCTTGGTGAAGAGTTCATACGATTCGCGGCGAATTCCCTTGAGCGCTTTACCGAGAACTGTCTCAGCGCGCGTTCCGGCATAGACATCTGCCGTATCGAAGGTGGTGATACCTAGATCGAAGGCGGTCTTCACACATTTGATCGCAGCTTCTTGCTCAACCTGTGAGCCATGAGTGATCCAATTTCCATAAGAAATCTCTGATACATACATTCCGGTACTGCCAAGGCGTCTATATTCCATGTAGCCAGACATTACGCCATTTACCTCTACAAAGAAATAACCCTTCCGTGAGGCAAATGCTGCGCCCAAGTCTGCATCTGCACAGGAATGTCATTAGAATGTGACTACAGCAGGCAACGTATAAGCGCATAAGAAAGGTGATCATGGCGATGAGAATTCGCGAGAAATTCAACTCAGTCTGGCGTCACCTGCCCCACCCTTTTCAGTGGGTAATCGTTGCAACTGTCGGTTCGACTCTTGTCTTTCTTGGCATCGTATTTATGTTTATCCCTGGCCCGGGAATTCCACTGATTGTTCTAGGTGTTGCAATTTTGGCAACTGAATTTGCATGGGCTGAAGTTGTCTACGCGCGGTTGAAGAATGAGACCGAAAAATTTACCGCCCGAGCGAAGAAGGCCTGGAAGGGCAAGAAGAAGTAGTTCGTGTCTGCTCGATAATCTAGGCTGGATCCATGAGCGCCAGCCGATTACCCGATGAAGACCTGGCTCACGTCACCTTTGTTGTCCTCGATCTAGAGACTTCTGGCGCATCCCCCAAGACTGGTAGCGCAATCACCGAGATAGGCGCTGTAAAAGTCTGCGGCGGAGTCGTCATCGGAACCTTTAAGACCTTTGTTAATCCGGGAACCTCTCTGCCACCGTTCATCACTGAGTTAACTGGAATCACCGATGAGATGTTATGGGATGCCCCACCGATTGAGAGTGTGCTCCCGCTCTTGCTGGAATTCCTCGGCAGTGAAAAATCTACAGTCTTTGTCGCACATAACGCACCCTTTGATCTCTCGTTCTTAAGGGCATCTGCAGCGCTGCATGGATATATCTGGCCAGCATTTCGCGTCATCGATACCGTGAAAGCAGCCCGCTTTGTCTTAAGCAAAGATGATGTTGCCAACTATCAACTCGGAACCTTGGCTGCCTATTTCCGCACAGAGATCTCCCCCAATCACAGAGCGCTAGATGATGCGCTGGCAACTGTTGATGTGCTTCATGGAATTATTGAAAGAATGGGCACCTTCGGGATTACAACGATTGATCAGATGATGAATGCCGGCAGTAAGCAGCCGCGCAGTAACAATCAACGCAAAGTTAGCGTGAAGCCTCTGCCGCAATCTCCTGCGAAAGAGCTACCCACTTCTTCAGAAGAGCAGCTGTAGCACCACTATCTAGAGCCTCGTTCGCTCTCTTCAAACCACTTGCTAAACGTTCATGAAGTGACAGCTCTCGATGGCCGTCAAAGGCGGCGATTGCAGCTGCTGCATTCAGTAGAACCGCGTCTCGTGGGGCACCGCGTTCTCCTGCCAATATCGCAGTTGTAATTCGAGCATTTTCATTTGCATCGCCGCCGACTAAATCGGTAACTGGAGCACGTGAAATTCCGAATTCACCTGGCTCAACAAGATCGCTGCGGATTTCTCCACCGCCAATACTTAAGACAGAGGTGGTCGACGAGAGGGTAATTTCATCCAGCCCGTCGTCGCCGCGAAAGACAAAACCATCTACGCCACGGGTGGCCAAGACTTGTGCCATCACTAAATGCATTCGATCATCTGCAACGCCAATTGCCGCAGCCTTTGGTTGAGCAGGATTTGCTAGTGGTCCAAGAATGTTAAAGACGGTGGGAAGGCCAAGCTCTTTTCGAGCAGGTGCGGCAAAGCGCATTGCAGGATGGAAGATCGGAGCAAAACAGAAACCTATTCCTAACTCTGCAACACATCGTTCAACGCCTTTTCCATCAAGTGTGATGG
>WLGP01000055.1 GCA_009703165.1 Actinomycetota bacterium
CTCATCAAGGGCTGCAGCATTTCCACTGACGCGGGCAACGATCTCCATCGTCTTAGCGGTATTGGCATTATCTACAACGATTTCTAGACGCTCTCCGCCTACCTGCTTCTTCAAAGCATCTGATGTGCCACGAGCAATTACCTTGCCATGGTCGATAACTGCAATCTCATCTGCAAGTTGATCGGCCTCTTCCAAATACTGTGTTGTAAGCAAAAGTGTGACGCCACCCTTAACGAGTTCTTGAATCACTCCCCACATCTCTTGGCGACCGCGTGGATCAAGTCCAGTTGTTGGCTCATCTAAGAAGAGAACCTTCGGTTTAACAATTAAAGATGCTGCTAAATCTAGGCGACGACGCATTCCACCTGAATACGTTTTGATTGGACGGCGAGCTGCTTCAGTTAATGAGAAGCGCTCAAGAAGTTCTTCGGCACGTGCAACTGCCTGCTTCTTTCCTAAGTGATAGAGCTGGCCGAACATCACCAAGTTATCCCAGCCGGTAAGAATTTCATCAACTGCCGCGTACTGGCCTGATAGACCAATAACTTCTCGAACCTTCTCAGGATGCTTTATGACATCAATGCCACCCACAGTTGCTCGCCCTGAATCAGGATTGAGCAAGGTAGCGAGAATTCTCACAGTTGTTGTCTTTCCCGCACCATTTGGTCCAAGCACGCTCAGAACAGTGCCTTCTTCTACATCAAGTGAGAGATTATCGAGAGCGCGTACAGCGCCTTTGTCATAAGTTTTAACGAGGTCTTCGGCGATGATTGATTTCACACGGTAAACTTATAACCTTGTTCTACAAATTACAAAGAAGGACTTCAATTTCATAGCATTTCACTTAAACGGGGTAAACGATGTCGATGAACGCGCCAGCTAAAGCACATACACATAAAGAGATCATGGTGATCCTCGGCGGTCTCATGACCGGCCTGCTACTTGCAGCCCTCGACCAGACTATTGTTTCGACAGCACTTAAGAGCATCGTCGAAGAGTTCAACGGACTCAACCACTACACATGGGTTGTCACCGCTTACTTGCTGACATCAACTGCATCAACTCCGCTCTATGGCAAAATTTCAGATATCTACGGCCGTCGCCCAGTCTTCCAATTCGCAATCGTTACCTTCTTATTAGGTTCACTCCTTGCCGGTGCGTCACAAGATATGAATCAGTTGATTGCAACCCGCGCACTTCAAGGTCTTGGCGCAGGTGGACTTATGGCACTTACCTTCGTCATCATCGGAGATATCGTCCCGCCTCGCGAACGTGGCCGTTATCAGGGTTACTTCGGCGCAGTCTGGGGACTTTCATCTGTTGCCGGTCCATTACTTGGCGGCTTCTTCTCAGATAACGAAACTATTCTTGGAATTACAGGATGGCGCTGGATCTTCTACATCAATATCCCATTTGGAATTCTTGCACTGATCCTTACCTCGGCAACTCTGCACCTTGCTAAGGAAAAGCGCGAGCACAGCATCGATTATCTCGGCGCCGCACTCTTGGTTACATCGGTAACTTTAATTCTTCTCGCAGTCAGCGTTAACGGACCACAAGATGGTTGGACTGATTCCAAGACACTTACATACCTCGGAATTGGATCAGCACTTGCCGTCTACTTCGTTTGGTGGGAGGCCCGCGCAAAAGAGCCGATCATTCCTCTCTCACTCTTTAAGAATCACACATTTAGCCTGACATCGATTCTCGGTTTCATTATCGGTGCCGGAATGTTCGGTGCGATCGTCATGCTTCCTCTCTATCTTCAGGTTGTTAAGAACGAGAGCGCAACATCTGCCGGACTAAAGTTGATTCCATTGATGCTCGGCATCGTTACAACCTCGATTATCAGCGGAAAATTGATCTCAAAGACAGGTCGCTATAAGAAGTTCCCGATCATGGGAACTGCGATTATGACCCTTGGAATCTTGGCAATGTATCGCCTTGAAATCGATACTCCGTACTGGGAGATCGCAATCTATGCCGTAATGGTCGGTGCCGGTCTTGGTCTATCTATGCAGACGATCGTGATTGCGCTGCAGAATTCAGTTGAATTTAAAGATATGGGTGTTGCTACAAGCTCCAATACATTCTTTAGATCACTTGGTTCTGTCTTTGGAACCGCGCTCTTTGGCGCAATTCTTTCTAACCGACTTGGCCATTACCTCATCGTAGGCCGCGAAGAGCTTGTGGTGAGCAACCCATCTGTCGCGCTCTCATTTAACGAAAGCGATATCGAGAAGATTAAGCAGAACACTGCCGTGATCGCTCAGCTTCCACCAGAGGCACAGAGCACAGCCCTCAATGCCTTCGTGAACTCATTCCACGTTGTCTTCCTGGCGGCAGCACCACTAGTTGCGATCGGCTTCTTACTTGCACTCTTCCTACGCGAGGCACCGCTACGTACCAGCGAAGATTACGCAGCAGCTCGCCAAGAGTCTGCAGGAGAGGCTCTCGGTTAATACCGAATACAACCTATGAAATTGCAATCACCATTGCGCGATCTTCCCCGTGAAGTAAGCGTCCTTGTCGTTGCATCTTTCTTTGTTGCAGTCGGATTTGGAATCATCGTTCCAGCTATCCCACTCTTCGCAAGATCTTTTGGCGTTAGTAATGCAGCCGTTGGTCTGATCATCTCCCTCTTTGCTCTTTCTCGATTTGCATCTGGGTTATTCTCAGGAAAGCTCGTTGATAAATTCGGTGAACGTACAGTCTTTGCAGTTGGTGTTGCATTTGTCGCACTCTCTGTTGGTGCATGCGGAATTGCCCAGAGCTATAACCAGTTGCTCTTCTTCCGTGCTGCAGGGGGTCTGGGATCTTCAATGTTCTCAGTTGCTGCAAGTTCAGTTATTCTGCGCTCAGTATCTGATGCACAGCGAGGCCATGCTCAATCTGTCTATAACGGCTCATTCTTATTGGGCGCAATTGCAGGCCCTGCTATCGGTGGAGCCCTTGCTGCAATCTCGCTACGCGCACCATTCTTCGTATACGCCATCGCACTTTCGATCTCTGGCACCGTTGCATTTATCTTCTTTACTAGTGAACATCTGCAAGCGCCAAAGAAGTCCGAAGGCAAGAAGGCTGTCATGTCTCTCAAAGATGCTCTGGCACTCAAGGGATATCGCTACGCACTTGTTATTACCTTCGTTGCAAGCTGGGTAATCTTTGGTGTCCGTACATCTATCTTGCCGCTCTTTATTACTGAACAACTCAAATCAACTGCCGCAGTTGTTGGTTGGGGCTTTACGATCTCAGCCGTCATTCAAGGAACTTTGATCTTACGTGCCGGTCGTATCTCTGATGAACGTGGACGCCGATTCATTCTCATTATCGGCACAACCATCGCGTTTGTGGGAATCATCATTATGACCGCCACTTTGAATCCGCTGATGTTCTTTATCTCTATGGCAATTATTGGCCTGGGTAACGCCTTCCTCGCAAGTGCGCCAGCCACCATTGTCGGCGATCTCATTGAAGGTAAGGGCGGACAAGTCATCGCTCTATTTCAAATGGCAGGAGATGCCGGAATGATTGTCGGCCCAGTTGTTGTTGGTTTTGTTGCTGACCACTACGGCTATCGCGCAGCCTTTGGCCTTAGCGGCTTAGTTTTCTGTATTGCAATTGTGCTCTCAATAAAGATGCCCGAGACTCGAAAGTCCCGGGCATCCCAATCAGTTATTGATCCGCAGAGTTAGTCATCTCCGCGAAGGATTGAGATCAAGCGAAGCATCTCAAGGTAGAGCCACACGAGTGTGACCATCAAACCAAATGCTGCACGCCATGATTCAACCTGTGGAACTCCAGCCTTGATTGAGCGATCGATCTGATCGAGATCCATCACGATAAAGAGGGATGCAAGAACTACGCCACCAGTAGCAAGGATCAAACCAAGTCCACTGACTCCGTAAAGCCCACCAGGTGTTCCCATAAAGCTTGCAACGATGCTGACAAGTGCAAGACCTAGGTATCCGATAAGCGCACCAAACATCACACGCTGGAACTTAGGTGTTACACGGATGCGACCGCTGCGGTATGCAAAGAGCATTCCACCGAAGGCGCAGAGTGTTGCGAGAACTGCCTGGCTAGCAATTCCTGGGTATGCAGCTTCAAAATAACTTGTAATGGTTCCTAGGAAGAGACCCTGGAATGCAGCGTATGCAATAACAAGTGCTGGACGAACCTTCTTGCTAAATGTGTTGACCATGCTGAGGGCAAAACCACCGATGAGGCCGAGCATAAGTGCTCCACCACCGAGATTTGCATTCCATGCAAATGAACCAACGAGAAGAAGAACAGCAAAGAGAGCTGCAGTCTTAACGACTACGTCTTCCATTGTCATGCGACCTGTCTGCACCGAAGATGCAGATGGCGCTGAATATGACTCTTCTAGCGTCTCCGTAGAAAAACCTTGCGAATCCATTCGTGCAAAACCTTTGCCCGAAAATGATCGAGATAGAACCGGATTGGAACTCTTCACGTAAAGCACCTTTCGTAACGCCTTGGGTATACCTGAGTCCAGGTAGCGATATTTAAAACCATATCCACTGAACTTTCATTCCCAAGTGTATGGCTAGAACTTTTGCCTAGAGGCTTGAGCGGGGGTAAAGCCACATTTGGCTATATTCAAGCCCCTGGATTAGCTACTTCGGCGCAAGGCGATTTGAGCCTTGATCCTTGCGAGTCTGTCTTGTCTGGCTTGAATCACATTCATTTCTTGGGTGATAACTTCTTGAATTGCTTTGTAGGAAGAGCGGTTAGCAGGCGGCTGTTTCTTAACTGCATTTGTGAGCGTCGCCTTGTACTTGCTCTCTGCAGGGATTAAGCCGATTTCAACAAGACTATTTGAGTAAATCAATTCCACTCGCTCTGAGGCGATAACGTCTACTAGTTCGTACTTGCGTGACACCTTGAGAACTTGGGTAATGTCCGATCTCAAGAGTGGACTTAAACTAAAAATCTCAGATTGAAATTCACCAATGTTTTTAGGTGTGATTCCCGAAATCTCAGCTTTTGCAAATAGGTCAGCTGTTAGGTCTCTTCCATCATTGATCTTTCCCAACAAATCGGCGCGTGCAATTCTCCTTTCAGCATCACGTTTTGCAGCTGCAACAAGTGCTAACGTCGAATCACTCTGCGTTGGTGTGTTTGCGTTTACGGTAAGAGTAAATGTTCTAGATGCCGTTCCCCATGAGTTAGTAGCGATGATTGTGTAGCTGGTTGCGGCAGCAGCGGTGGTTGGAGTTCCAGAAAGTAATCCTGTCGAAGAGTCAAAAGATAAACCTGAAGGAATTGTTGGCGAGATTGAAAATGAATCCACAGTTTCGCCAGTTGATGTCAGTGTGTAACCTGTGATTGCAACATTCACTGTGCTGATCTCTGATGAAGATGAGAGCGTAAAGGCAGGAGCATCACCCAGGGAAACTCTCAGACCATTCCAATCTGATCCATCAATACCGAAGCCAGAAGCGGATCGAGAGACATATGCGGTTGGGGTTTCTGACGTTGATATGAATGCAAAGGGATTAGAACCAACCGTCGGTGCAGTATTGCCTGAAAAAGACACAAAATAGAGCGACGAGTTATCACTAAAGGCATTCGAGCCAATACTTGCGACCTCATTTCCAAAAAAGACGGTTGTAAGCGCAGGATTACTGCTGAATGCATAGTCATCAATTGTGGTTACAGAGTTTCCAATTCTCACAAAAGTAAGCGCAGTATTTCCAAAGAACGCTTCGGCACCAATAGTTGTGACAGAGTTAGGAATTGTGACAGAAGTTAGTCCGCTTTCTCTAAATGCACCTACACCAATAGTTGTTACAGAGTTAGGGATTGTGATGGCAGTTATCCCTGCCCCAAAAAAAGCCGCTGGTCCAATCGATACTAAAGTGTTTGGGAGAGTTACATTTATGATTGATCTGCTGAAGTTATTGTAGAAAGCTTGGGAAGGAAGGCTCACTATTCCTTCCTCAATCACCACGGTCGCCAAGTTTTCGATTTGCTGAAAAGCGGCATCGCCTATTGTGGTTACACTGCCTGGGATAGAAATTGACGTTAAACCAGTCCCGGCAAAAGCGTTGCTGCCTATTCGTACAACCGAATTTGGAATACTGATCGAGGTGAGTGAAGTATTGTTCGAAAATGCACTGTCAGCAATCTCGGTTACTTCACTTGGAATCGTGATTGAACCATTGCAATCAGGGGAAGATTCAACGATATTCGGAGTATTTCTCACAAGGCAGTCGTTATCACCTGGTGCAGATGGAGGACCAGATGCGCTCGATTGAGGAGCGGAAATTCCAATCAGTGATGCCGTGAAGAGAAGAAGGATGAAGGCGCGCATTATTTTCACGCTCCCTGCGTTTGCTCTTCCC
>WLGP01000056.1 GCA_009703165.1 Actinomycetota bacterium
AAGAGCTACCAACCATTGAGTCACTCAACCTTGCAAAGCTTGATGTATCGACAATGGGTAACCACGAGCATGATCGCAATCTCGATCACCTCAATAAAGTAATTGGTGCATCTGATTTCCAGTGGGTAGTCTCAAATTACAACTCTGATTCACTAGCTTCATTGAAGTCTGGCGCTAAGACAACAAAGAACTACACCATTATTGAACGTGGTGGCGTAAAGATCGGTATCGTCGGAGCGAACACTCCTGAGACCATCGAACAGGTATTCCCAGGAAACCTTGATTACAAGGATGCTTCAGGAGCTAAGAAGACAATCCAAATCAATGCAGGCGTCGCTGGAATCAATAGCGCAATCAAGGAAGCTAAGGGCAATGGAGCAGAGATCGTTATCGCTCTCGTGCACCAGGGCTGGTCAGAAAATGCTGACGGCGTTGCCAAGGGTGTTCTCAATACACTCGCATCACAGATCAAGGGGGCAGTTGCAATTTATGGCGGCCACAGCCACCAGACATATGCATCTGTAGTTCCAGGATCTGCTCGCGTTGAGCCAATCGTTCTCGGCCAGGTACGTAACGCAGGTGTTGAGTACACACGTACTCAGATCTGTATCCGTTCAGGCAAGGTCGTTGGACAGTCAATCCAGCACGTCCTTAAGGCTGCTGCACCAACAATCAACACCGGTGTCGTAAGCACTGTCACCACACAAGATGCGACAGCAGCTGCAATGGTGAAGAAGTACAAGGATCAGCTCTCAGCAAAGCTTGATGTCAAGATCGGTCAAGTATCTGCAACATTCCCACGTGGCGGAACACCAGCAGTTGAACGCTCAGGTGAAACTCCAATGGGTAACTACATCGCAGATCTGATGCGCGCTAAGTACAAGACTGACTTCGCACTTCAAAATGGTGGCGGTATCCGCGACACATTCCCTGCACGTACATATGTACCAGCAGTAACAGGACTTGTTCGCACAGGAACTGGCCCACTTGACGTAACACTCGGTGATGCATTTACCGTCTTCCCATTCGGTAACCAGGTCGCAACAACAGTTGTTACCGGTGCAAACCTTTGGAAGGCACTTGAAAACGGTGTTGGTGGAAACTATCCAGGTGATGGACGATTCCCACAGATCTCAGGATTCAAGTTCTCATTTGATGCATCAAAGCCTGTCGGAAGCCGCGTTGTCTCTGTAACCAAACTTGATGGAACAGAGATTGCTAAGGACAACAAGGAGTACACATTGACAACACTCGACTTCGTAATTTACGGCGGCGATGGTTACCTCAATGTCTTCTCTCCTGCACAGGCAAAGGTCAAGGGAGCACTTCTCGATATCTTCGTAGATGCTCTTAAGGCAGATCTTGCAGCTGGAAAGGTCACACAAGTTCCAGTCGCAGATGGCCGCATCAAGAAGGTCGGCTAACCCCTAAAAACCATAAAGTAATCAGAAGGGGCGCTACGAGAAATCGGGCGCCTCTTCTGCATTTATCTCCGCCTGCATTTGGGCGACTTTGGGAAAACGGGTACTATGAGCGCTCACAACTAGATAAGCGTGCGTAGCTCAACGGATAGAGCATCTGACTACGGATCAGAAGGTTAGGGGTTCGAATCCCTTCGCGCGCACGAGTTAAGCCTTTGGTGCCTTTCACACCAGAGGCTTTTCTTTTGCCCTGATGACTTGAATTGGCTGATTCACGACTGGTCAATGGGGTACCGAGAACCTTGGTTTAGGTAAAGATTTGCTTATGAATCTTCTCTCGCGATCAAAGAGCGCTCGAATACTTCTCACAGCACTCATCTCTTTCTCATTGAGTATCACGTTAATTCCTAGCGCCAGCGCTGATTCTTACAATCCGCTCAACACTCCTACAGGCAAAGAGAACCTCTTAAATTATGTCGTTGAAAATGGAAGCGTTGAACGAAATGGTTATCTTGCAATCATGCCGCTGGCGGTGACATCTGCGTCAGAGACTCGAGCTGATAAGTGGCAATGGTGTACCGGCTTAGATGATCCGATATGCGATCCAAAGAATAATCCGACCAACCTCAAAGCAACTTCTATCCTCGGTCCCTGTCTTACTGCCACAGAAGAGAATTGCATAGACTCACTTGAAATTGGCATTGGCGAAAAACTTGAGAAAGCCACCCTCATTCGAACTACTGCAGGACTTACCTTTCCAGCCGATGAGCGGATTAACTATCCGGGAAGTTCAACAATCTCACTGTGGAAAACCCCGAGCTCTTCACTCTCTTTTGCAGCAATGCCACGCTTACAACTCTATTTTCGAAATGGAACTTTTGCGGTGGGAGATCTCTTTACAGATGTGATTCCTTATAAAGAGAAGACTGGGGATTACTCTCAAATTCGCATCAATACAAGTCCCGAGGCAAATCCGGGTACTCGCTACAACTTCGCACCGCATGGCCAATTCTGCGTATTTGAGGAAGATGGAATTTGTGGCGCAGCCCAAGACTTTGAAGAGAATGCACGGGTAAAGATGAAGATTCGTGTCTCTAAGATTGTCGGTGGATGGTTTCAAGGTCGTCTTGCAGATCCAACGTTAGATGTTGCCAGCTTCTCCGAAAAGAACAACCTGATCACTGTTGAAGCCTCATCTGTAAAGGTTCCTCGAATGGCAATTCTTGTAAAGCCTGCCGAATTTACCGATCAAGAGAGAATTTGGTTTGTGAATATGGGTAGATGGAGCACTGCAGATGGCTCAGTTGCTAGTGGTCCACAGGCTGGAAACCCTCAGGATTCCTTCCCATTTATTGATCTCTATCGCACGAGAGTCAAGGACACAACTGTCGGTCTCAATACCTTCTGGAATTTCAGTACTACCTCGTGGGGAGATGGCAGCCAGTGCCTGCAGGATAAGAGCAAGGTTCTCGGTATCGTCACAACAAATGCGCTGGCATATGACGGGCAATCTCCATCTTTTGTTGATGGTGCGCTTAATTACCGTGTAGCAGGGCTTCACTTAATGCCAGATGGAGTTACCACTGTTAAGGGTTCATATAACCTCGTCATGCGAAGTGAAGTAGCGCGTTGTCTCTATGGATTTACAAATGCTCCAATCCAAGCATCGGTCTCAATCATCGGCGGCGAAAGCACTAATGTTGCAACCACTGTTCTGGGTGAGAGAAATGGTTGGCTCAGTATGTCTGCAGCCGGATTTACCTTTAGTACCAAGACTATTCAGGTGAAGTTGAGCCAAGAGACACCTGCTCCAGTGGCTACACCGACACCAACACCAACTGCGGCGGCAAAGAAAATTACAATCAGCTGCAAAAAGGGGAAGACTGTAAAGAAGGTTACTGCGGTGAAACCAAAGTGTCCTTCTGGCTACAAGCTATCCAAATAGAGTTAGCCAAGTAGCGGGCGAACTTCGACCTTGCGATTGCAGGCCTTTGAACCTTCAAGGGCTAGAGCGATCGCTTCATCGTGATCTGCTGCATTGATAATCCAGAAACCACTTTGGAATTCATCGTTATCGATGTAGGAACCTTTAACTATTGAGCCGGCACCTGCGCGATTGTCGATGAGGTTTGCTGTCGATGGTGAATCTACACCGCAGGCAAAGATCCAGTGGCCATTGTTCTGCAATTTTTCATTGAAGATATCGATTGCTTCCATCTCATCAGATGATCCGGTACGTGATCCTGAGTCAATTACTGAAAGTAGAAATCGCACAAGGCACTCCTTAATTAGGCGCGAATAATTGCAGTTGCGTTGAGAACAATAATAGCCACGGCAACAATGATGCCAAGTTGCTTGGCTGGAAGAATTCCAACGAGCTTTGCGGCAAATGGTGCTGCCAGCGTTCCGCCTATGGCGAGTCCACCAACGATCGCCCAATCAATATCAATGCGGCCAATTTGAGCAAGGAATCCGACCGAGGCTGAGACGGCAACGACGAATTCGGCAGCACTGACAGTTCCGATGATCTTTCGTGGCTCTGTCGCAGTTGTTGAGATAAGTGTTGGAGTTACAACTGGTCCCCATCCACCACCGCCTGAGGCGTCAATAAATCCGCCGGTAAATCCGAGATAGCTCAAGAAACGAGGGTTCTTAATCTCGATCATATTTACTTGGCCTTCGGTCTTAAAGACGTTGCGATAGAGAAGCAAGAATCCAAGGAAGAGCAGAAGAGTTGAGATAAAAATCTTTGAACTTGAGAGATCGATAAAGGATAAGAATGTTGCACCTAGAAATGCACCGATACCGCCAGGAATTGCTAGGCGGAGAAGAATCTTCTTATCAATGTTTTCTGCATGCCAGTGAGACGCACCCGATGCCAACGTTGTGCCGATCTCGGCAAAGTGAACCGCTGCAGAGGCAACAGCTGCTGATGCGCCGAGAGTGACCAAGAGGGTCGAGCTGGTGAGGCCAAAGCCCATTCCGAGTGAACCATCGATCAGTTGAGCAATAGTTCCTACAAAAGCAAAGAGAATCCAGTTCATAGGAGAATCTTAAGGATCTTCTCTACGCTCTCTTCGATCGGCGCGGTGCCATCAATCACTAAATCAGGATGAGTTGGACGCTCATAATCTTGGCCAACGCCTGTGAAGTTTGGAATCTCACCTGCTGCAGACTTCTTATAGAGACCCTTTGGATCGCGCGAGCGACAGATCTCTACTGGAGTATCGACGAAAATTTCTAAGAATTCACCATCATCAAAGATGCCCTTGGCGCGTTGGCGATCAACTTCAAATGGACTGACAAGAGCTGAGATAACGATCAAACCTGAATCGACCATCAACTTTGCAACTTCAGATACGCGACGAACATTCTCGGCACGATCTTCAGGAGTAAATCCTAGATCCATATTGAGGCCAAGACGTAAATTATCGCCATCTAAGACGTATGCATGGGCACCTTGAGCAAAGAGGCGCTTTTCAAGAGCATTTGCAATCGTTGATTTTCCTGATCCAGATAGACCAGTAAGCCATACAACGCGCGCCTTCTGGTTCTTCTGCGCGCTGCGCTGGACCTTATCTACCTCGTAATCCTGGTGTGTGACATTAGATGCGCGACGCAATGAGTGGCGAATCATTCCAGCGCCGACGGTCTTGAGGGTAAGTCGGTCTACGAGAATAAAGTTTCCAAATTCACGATCATCACTGTAGGAACGCATGACTAGTGGAATATCTGATGCGATCTCAACGTCACCGATTTCATTCATCTTCAAGGTATCTGTTGAGATGTGCTCGCCGGTATTGACATCAGTCTTATGGCGAATCTTGGTGATGATTGCCGGTGTCGTCGATGGACCGCTGATCATTAGATATGAACGGCTATGAATCAGCGGCTCTTCGTTGAGCCAGACAACGTGTGCGGCAAAACGATCTGCTGCAGCTAAATCTTCTTTATCGACAGCGATTACATCGCCGCGAGTTGCATCAACTTCAGGGGTAAGGACCAAAGTGATGGCATCGTCGGTATCGGCCTTTGAAATCTCTTTCTCGAAGGTAACGATCGAGGAGATTGTTGCCTTCTGATTACTTGGAAAGATTGTGACTTCTTCACCCTGTGTGAAGGTTCCACGGCGAACCGTTCCTGATACTCCGCGGAAGTTATCGGCGCGAGCAATCATCTGAATACGCATAAGGCCACTTGCAGTTGGATCTTTCGGCTTCTGCCAGCTTTGAATTGCATCCTGGAGCGTCTGGCCTTTGTACCAAGGCATTTTGTTGCTTGGATAGACGACATTATCGCCAGCAAGTGCGCTCAGCGGAATAATGTGAATATCGCTTACATCTAGTCGCTCAACTGCGCGCTGAATATCTGCTGAAATCGCATCGAATACTTCTTGCTTGTAATCCATCGCATCGAGCTTATTAATTGCGATGATGATGCGAGAGACGCCCATCAACGAACAGATTGTGAGGTGGCGAAGGGTTTGCGTACGCACACCCTTCATCGCATCGATAAGAACAAGGCCGATATCAGCGCGAGATGCGGCAACGACCATATTTCGTGTGTACTGCTCGTGCCCTGGTGCATCGCTAATAATCAGACGCTTTCCATCAAGGAGAGTCATCGAACGGTATGCAACATCAATGGTGATTCCTTGTTCGCGCTCAGCCTCAAGGCCATCTGTAAGCAAGCTGAAGTCAATTTCACCGGCAGGAATAGTTGAACCGCTGCGACGAACTTTGCGTGCAGCACCGATGGTGTCGTGAGGGATGCTGTCAGTTTCAACAAGCAAGCGACCGATTAGCGTGCTCTTTCCATCATCTACGCTTCCGCAGGTAAGAAGGCGAACGATTGCCCCGGCCATTAGAAGTACCCTTCAGTCTTTTTCTTCTCCATCGAATCTTCATTCTCGCCATCCATGAGGCGAGT
>WLGP01000057.1 GCA_009703165.1 Actinomycetota bacterium
CAGATCCACCTTGCCATCGTTGTCGATGAGTACGGCGGAACAGCCGGCATCATTACTATTGAAGATATTATCGAAGAGATTGTTGGCGAGATCGCCGACGAATTCGATGACGGCGTTGAAGCATTTACCTGGATCTCAGAAGATAAGGCTCGCGCTAAAGCAACACTTCATATTGAAGATCTTGCAGATGAGTTGAAGATTGAATTTGATGATTCTGATTCAGAAGATGTCGACACCATCGGTGGCCTCATGGCGCAGAAACTCGGCCGTGTCCCAATTGCTGGATCAACCATCACTTTAAAGGGTTGGAAGATCACATCAGAGCGCCCAGTAGGTCGCCGCCGTCGCATTAGCTCGGTCATTATCGAACGTAGTGATGAAGAAGATAACAATGAGTAGTTTTGAGAACGCAGAAGATCAGAAGTTGGCAACTCTTGCGACATCGACTTTAAAGCGGACAGGTGCTGATCAGGCTGCAGCTCTTCGCGATACAACAGGGCGTACCTATGTTGCTATCTCGATTGCATCACCTTCGCTTAACCTTGATGCAATTCAGGCAGTCTTTACCGTTGCAATGGCATCTCAGATTGCTGGAATCGAAGGCGTAGTTGTAGCAGGCGATGCAACAGGTGATACCAGCGTTATCTTCACGCACTCACCGCAGGCGACCATCTTTCATATCGATCAGTCAGGTGTAATCGCTGCGCTAAGATAGCCCAATGCGCATTGTTCGCTTCTCTCCAGGTCCTGATGCAGGGTTGGGTACAGACCCACTCTTTGGCATCTTGGATGAAGATAATCTGATCACCATCATTGATGGAGATCCGATCTATCAGGGCATTGTTAAGACAGCAGCCCGTATCGAGCTGACCAAGGTACGCCTTCTTGCCCCAGTAATTCCTCGCAGTAAAGTTGTTGCAATAGGTAAGAATTACGCCGATCACGCAGCCGAAATGGGCGGGGTTGTCCCAGATGAACCAATCATTTTCCTCAAGGCAAATACAACAATCATTGGACCAGGAGACACCATTGTCTGGCCGGCGATGGCGCCAACTATCGATTACGAAGCAGAGCTTGCGATTGTTATCGGACGAATCTGTAAAGATGTTCCGAAAGAGAAAGTTAACGATGTGATCTTCGGATATACATTGGCAAATGATGTGACCTGCCGTGAATTACAGAAGCGAGATGGCCAGTGGACTCGCGCTAAGGGCTTTGACACATTCTGCCCACTTGGCCCATGGATTGAAACAGACTTTGTTCCAGGTACCCAGCGAATTACTGCAACGCTCAATGGTGAGATCAAGCAGGATGCACATCTAAGTGACATGATCTTTAAGGTCCCAGATATCATCAACTTTGTTTCACAGGTGATGACACTTCTTCCAGGTGATGTCATCATCACCGGAACGCCTGCAGGTATCGGACCAATGCCAGCAAAATCTACGATTGCAGTATCCATCGAAGGCCTTGGCCAACTAACAAATAGAGTGAGCGCGCAACCATGAGCGGTAAAAAAGTAAAGGTTCGTTTTGCACCCTCTCCAACGGGCGACCTACACGTTGGAAATATCCGCACCGCACTCTTTGATTGGGCCTATGCCCGTCACACAGGTGGCACATTCTTATTCCGTATCGAAGATACAGATACAACTCGCGTTACCGATGAATATATCCAGGCAGCTATCGATACCTTGAAGTGGCTCGGACTTAATTGGGATGAGGGTCCTGAAGTGGGCGGCGAGAACGGTCCTTACCTACAATCACAGCGTTTAGATATCTACGCCAAGTGGGCACAGACATTTCTTGATAACAAGGATGCCTATCACTGTTACTGCAGCCCAGAAGAGTTAGAGGCTGTCCGTGAAGAACAGCGCAAAGCAAATGTGGCACCTGGCTATAACGGCCACTGTCGTGAGCTATCTGCCGATCAAATTGCAGCCTATAAAGCACAAGGTCGCGAAGCAGTTGTCCGTATGCGTATGCCAGATGGCAGCACAACATTTACCGATGAGATTCGTGGCGAAGTAACCTTCGATCACAAATTCGTTCCTGACTTTGTTCTCGTTCGCGCAGATGGATCACCTCTCTACACCTTGGCTGTTGCAGTCGATGATGTCTTGATGAAGGTCACCCACGTACTTCGCGGTGAGGATCTCTTATCGTCTACTCCTCGTCAGATCCGCGTCTATCAGGCGATGGGTGTGAAGCCAGAGGATTACCCAGTCTTTGCCCACCTTCCCTTTGTGATGGGGCAAGATAATGCCAAGCTCTCCAAGCGCAACGGCGAAGTTTCAATCGCCTGGTATCGCCAGATGGGTTACCTGCCAGAGGCAATCTGTAACTACCTCGCACTTTTGGGTTGGTCGCCAGGAGATGATCGTGAAAACATCACGATGAAAGAGCTCTGCGAACTCTTTACCGTTGAGAAGGTCCACTCATCACCTGCACGCTTTGATATGAAGAAACTTGAAGCGATCAATGGTGACAAGATTCGCGCGCTCACCATAGATGAGTTCTTGTCATGGTCACTGCCATTCCTCAAAGATGGCGGAATCATCACTGGAACCGATAGCGAGATAGCCTTGGTTAAATCTGCGTTGCCGCTTATTCAAGAGCGCATCGTGACCTTGAGCGAAGTTCCAAAGATGCTCGCATTCCTATTTACAACAAATTTTGCAGTTGAGGCCGAGAGCGTTTCTAAGATTTCAGATGCTGCCTCCAAGGAGATCCTCACACGTTCTCTTGCAGAGCTCACCCCGCTAGCAACCTGGGATCACGCATCGATCGAGGCAGCCCTGCGCGCATCCTTAATTGAAGAGATGGGCCTTAAGCCACGTATCGCATTTACCGCTCTTCGCATCGCCGCAACCGGCAGCACGATCTCACCACCCCTCTTTGAATCGATGGAATTACTGGGCAAAGAGGCCTGCCTTGCACGAATTACTGGGGCAATTTCTCTCTAGAGCGTGGGGTAAACTTCTCCCACTTAAGGTTCACACCTTTTGGGGTATGGGGTAATTGGCAGCCCTGCTGATTCTGGTTCAGTAAGTCTAGGTTCGAGTCCTGGTACCCCAGCGCAGTACCAGCAGTAAAGAAGTAAAGTTTGAAGATGTAACGATATTTCAAAGACCGTGAGGTCTTGTGAAATTGGAAATCTAGGGCCCCGTCGTCTAGCGGCCTAGGACTCTGGCTTCTCAAGCCAGCTACGAGGGTTCGAATCCCTTCGGGGCTACGTAATCTCTACGATTACCTTCGCGCCACAACCATAGAGATGGTTTGTGGCAGAGAACGTGGAGGATCAATGGCTACCTGGCAGGAACTGTCTACATTCCTCAAATCTCGTTACAAGATTGAGCGAGAAGAAGAGAACATAATCCGCCTGCTCTTTGAGGTAAACGGTGCGCGAACACATACGATCTCCGTACATAACTTTGCACCGATGGTTACCTTCTCAACTCCAGTTGGTTTAGTCGGCGAAGTAGATGCAGCTGCCCTCTTACAAGGTGTGATTCCTTTCGGTGTTGCTCAGATCGGTGATGTCTACGCAATCATGCATACATCATGGCTTGCAACACTCGATGAACTTGAAGTTGAAGCGCCAATCAATATCTTGGTCAAGAAGGCCGATGAACTAGAGGCAAAGCTGACCGGTAAGGATCGCTTCTAAGGTGGGATTTAGATTCCGCAAGTCGATGAAGATCCTTCCGGGGATTCGTCTGACCTTTGGTAAGAACTCGATCGGAATCTCAGCAGGCGTTCCCGGTGCGCGAATTAGCCTTAACTCTAAAGGTCGCGTGACGACATCTGCCGGCATTCCAGGTAGCGGTCTCTATTGGACAGAGAGCACATCGCTAAAGAAGAAGCGATCAACACGAACTCGCACGGAAGAATCAATTGTCGACGGTGAGGTCTATGTCGAAGATGTGATTGATCCAGGTGAGGCAGGCCTTGAAGTTCCAACAACGCAACGTATTGTCGCCCCACGCGCTGGCTTCTTTGCAAGTAAGGCAGAGAAGGCACTCAGCGCACTCTTCCATGACATCTATGGCGATCGCGAAATCAATACCCCAGAAGTTGTCTTTAAGAAGACTCGCGAATTAGCTGAGAAGTTTCCTGATCTAACTCTTGCGATGCAGGCAATCCAAGTGCTCCATGGTGTTCAGAGCAGCGAACTCGAAAAAGAATCTTTCCAATTAGCCCATGATCTCTGGCCACAACGCCAGGCGCTCTTTTCACATAAATTGGTACGAAAGTACTTTGCAGGCATCATTCCTATGGTTCAAGTAACGCCAGGAATCCATGCCCAAGAGCGCTATAACGTAACCGCCCTTGGTCTGATCTATGCAGAAGTTCTGCAGATCCAAGGCGATTTTGAGAAGGCGCTAGAAGTTGTAGAAGAGGTCGAATCAGATCAAGTCACAGCAATCTCAATCGTTGATCTAGAGATTGCGCTCAAGCGCTATGACGATGCCATTGCAACAACAGAAGATATTGAAAATGAAGATGATGCAACGGCGATGCTATTAATCTTTCGTGGAATTGCATTCCGTGAAAAAGGCTTTAACGAAGCATCCCTTGAATGCTTTAAATTAGCTCTAGCAAAGAGAACTCGCACAGAGATAATTCTCAATCGTGGATTGTGGGAGCGCGCCTACACCTATGAAAAGCTCGGCAAGAAAGCGCAGGCGCGAAAGGATCTAGAGAAGATCATGTCGCGGGAGCCCGCATACCCTGGGCTTGTCGAGCGCTTAGAAGAACTCAACCCGTAACTTCATTCCAACCTTCTCACCCCGTCTCACAAGTACGATTGCGCCATGGCTAACCTGACACCGAACGCTGCTCGTCGTGCTGGTTACGCCCTCCACGTATTAACTGCCAGTGGCGCAGTCATCGGCATGCTCGCACTACAAGGTGTTGTCGATGGTGAAGTCCGCATCGCCTTGTTGTGGTTGATCGTCTCGCAGATTCTTGATGGTCTAGATGGTCCGATTGCACGAGGGCTAGATGTTGAGATTCACGCCCCATTGATCAATGGCCAGATACTCGATCTCGTCGTTGATTACGTGACCTGCGTCGTTGTCCCAGTTGCCTTCATGCTCAACTTTGAGATGCTTCCACCAAAGTATGAAGCGCTTATTGCAGGCTTTATCTTCCTTACATCAGCGCTCTGGTTTGCTCGTTCGGATATCGAAACCGAGGATCATTGGTTTAACGGTTTTCCTGCCGTCTGGAATTTGGCAGTACCCACCTTCCTTGTGTTTGGCTCGACTCCAACTGAAGTTGCAATCTTTACGATGATCCTTGGTATGTCCCAGCTGACCTACTTTAAAGTGCCACACATTGTTCGCGTCGTTCAACTGCGGCGGATTACCTTTCCATTCGGAGTCATCTACCTAGGCAACCTGACCTACCTATCCTGGAATTACTCAGAGACTCTGGGTGTGCAGAGCAATATCGTCAGTGAGATTATCTTGATCGCATTTCCCGTCTATCTCCTCGGATTTGGTATCTACAAAACGTGGAGCACGCGGGGGATTCGAGAATAGTTTTCTAGAAGTATTTTCAACAGGCATCGGATTTAGCCACGTTGTACCCTTTCGATATGCGCCGCGTATCTATTCTGCTCTCACTCTTTCTCATTGCAGGAATCAACTCTGCAGTAGCCCATCAACCGGTCTTCCTGCTCAATAGCGACACCACGGCAAGCAAGGGACCTCTCTTAGTAGATGGAACTGTCTCATTTGCAATCAGAGCAGAGTTCACCAAGGCAGGAGAGCGCAAGGGTTTCCGCGCAGACCTTAAGGCTGGAGATCAACTCTCTGTTCAATACCTCATCGTCGATAAGAAGCCAGAGAATGCGCTCAAGATCTCTCAACTGCCACAAGTAGTCATCACAGCCCCTAATGGTTCCAGAGTGACAATGCGTATCAACGAGCGCACAAAGTTCTATGAGCCATATGGAAAGACTAATTACCTCTACCTTGCTCGTTACAGCGCAGTTGCTCAAGCAGGCACATATAGTTTTCTGATTACATCTCGAGCTAAGTCTGCGATCACAGTTGCAGTCGGTGATCGCGAAGTTCCAGGTGAAGTTCTTCGTGGAGCAGCAGCTGCAGTTTCACCAACTCCAACACCAACACCATCTGTAACTCCTAAACCAACACCTACGCCATCTCCATCTGCAACAGTTGCGCAAAGTGCATACACAATGGAGGAAGTGAAGAAGAGAAATACAGCAGCATCATGTTGGAGCGTTATCGATGGAAATATCTATGACCTCACCAAGTGGATTCCACTGCACCGCGGCGGACCACAAGCGATCACCTTCCTCTGCGGTAA
>WLGP01000058.1 GCA_009703165.1 Actinomycetota bacterium
AGAGCCCATCGATTCTTCGAAAGCCGCTGATCTCTCGCGATAGCCAATTAATGGTTGCAGGGCTGCAGGCACTTGGCATCGATATCGTTGAAGAATCAGATGGAAGTTGGCATGTAACACCTGGACCACTCAAAGGTCAGGCCCAAATTGATGTTGGTAACGCCGGAACTGTGATGCGTTTTCTTCCACCACTTGCTGCCCTGGCACAAGGTGAAGTTTCTTTCGATGGCGATCCTCGTTCATATGAACGTCCATTAGGGCCAGTTATTAGCGCACTTGAAGAGCTAGGAATTTCTATCGACCACGATGGTCGTTATAGCTTGCCAATGAGTATCAAGGGTGTTGGCGCAATCCCTGGTGGCGAAATAACCATCGATGCAAGTAAATCAAGTCAATTCTTATCTGCTCTACTTTTGATCGGCCCAAGTATGGTCAATGGAATCTCTGTCACACATCAAGGTGGCGAACTTCCATCAATGCCACATATCGATATGACAGTTGCGATGCTCCGCGATTTCGGTGCCACCGTGACCGTCGATCGCGATGCACAACGCTGGAGCGTTGCACCCGGTGATCTCCATGGTGTTGATCTTGTGATTGAACCCGATCTATCAAATGCGGCGCCATTCTTATCTCTTGCCATGGTCTGTGGCGGCAGCATCACCATCGCGGATTGGCCACGGGCGACAACACAACCAGGTGATCAACTGCGCGAAATCTTTACACGTATGGGCTCAACAGTTGAATTTACAGATGCAGGCTTGAAGTTAACTGGCGGGAAAACAATTCGTGGAATTGATATCGATCTCCATGATGTCGGTGAGTTAACTCCATCGATTGCAGCCCTTGCAGCCCTTGCCGATTCACCATCACATCTTCGCGGCATCGCCCATCTTCGCCTTCATGAGACAGATCGACTTGCTGCTCTCACACGTGAAATTAATGGCCTTGGTGGCGCTGTCACTGAAGAAGAGAGTGTTCTCCATATTGATCCAACGCAAGGTGGGCTCCACGGTGGAACTTTTCACACATATGAAGATCACCGTCTTGCTACAGCAGGAGCTGTTATTGGCTTAGTTGTTGAAGATGTACTTGTTGAAAATATTGCGACAACGAGAAAGACACTCCCTGATTTCCCTGGACTCTGGTCGAGCCTTCTTCGATGACACCATATTCATACGATGAATCCGATGTGCGGATTCGCCCATCACGGAGAACCCGTCCACGCAGTAAAGATCGACCATCACATGATGGCGCTATCTACGCCCTCGTTACAACGGTAGATCGCGGTCGCACTACCTGCATTACAGATGATGCGGTAATTGTGACGGCGATGAAGGCGCGCGAACTTGGGCCTAAATCAGTTGTCGTCGGAGATCGCGTCAAGGTCGTCGGAGATGTCAGCGGCACCGAAGGAACACTTGCTCGCATCGTCTCTGTTGAGCCACGTCGAAATTCCTTAAGCCGTACTGTCGATGATGCAGCTCAGGTTGAACGGACGATCGTTGCAAATATTGATCAACTAGTAATCGTTGCCGCAGTGACAAACCCTGAACCACGTCGCGGCCTTATCGATCGCTTCTTAGTCTGCGCCTTCCACGAAAACATAACTCCATACCTTTTAATGACAAAGACCGATCTGGCACCACTTCCTGATTTCGTTGAAGAGTATCGAAAACTCGGTGTACATATCCTTACCTCTTCATCCAAGGCTGAGAGTCACGAGAGCGATTTGGCGAAGGTAAAGAGCGTGCTCCTTGGAAAGACATCAGTACTCGTTGGCCACTCAGGCGTTGGTAAATCAACGTTAATCAACGCTCTTGTCCCACACGCAGGTCGCATCACAGGCGATGTCAACGTTGTTACTGGTCGCGGTCGCCACACATCTTCGAGTGCGATCGCACTTCCTTTATCGTCAGAGCTTGAAGGCCAAGACGGTTGGATCATTGATACGCCAGGAATTCGCGCATTTGGTTTGGCTCACCTTGATTCCAATCGCATCATCGCCTCCTTTGCAGATATTGCTGAAGTAACGCAGGGCTGCCTTCCAAATTGCAGCCACTACGAGCCATCCTGTCGCCTCAATGAATGGGTGAAACCGGGCGGTGTTATCGATGAAGAGCGCCTCACGCGCGTGACGAGTCTGAGATCACTTCTTGAGTTAAAAGATAAGAACCCTGCGCTGAGCGAGTAAATAGCGGTAAAGATAGACTGGGGCCATGTCGAGCTCAACAAGTGGCCTATCGCCATCTGATTCAAAGTATTCAGCAGAGCTTGCATTTGCCTTAACCCTTGCAGATCGCGCAGATGCAATCTCGCTCTCGCGATATCACGCACTTGATTTAGAGATCACAACAAAGCCAGATAACACTCCTGTGACCGATGCCGATAAGGCTGTCGAGCGCGCGATCATCGATGCAATTGCAGCACAGTATCCAACAGATGGAGTTGTCGGTGAAGAATTTGGTAGCACCGGCGGCAAAGATCGTTATTGGATTATCGATCCGATTGATGGAACAAAGAATTTTTTGCGTGGTGTTCCGACCTGGGCAACTCTTATTGCACTCGTTGAGAATGAGAAAGTCGTTGTAAGTGTTGTCTCATCTCCTGCCCTCTATCGCCGTTGGTATGCAACAGAGGGTGGCGGCGCCTATGTCCTTGAGGGCAAAGTTGGTGTGGCCGATCTTCAACCGGCATCGCGAAAGTTATCGGTCTCTAAAGTGTCTGCAATGAGTGATGCTTCGATTGCATATTCAGATTTCCAAGGGTGGGGCGCACGTCGCCAAGCCTTTGAAAAGTTACTCGATAGCGCCTGGCGCAGCAGAGGTATGGGAGATTTCTGGTCACATATGCTCGTGGCCGAAGGCGCAGTCGATGTCGCTATCGAACCTTCTCTTGCTCTCTGGGATATGGCAGCCCTTGATCTGATTGTCCGTGAAGCAGGCGGAAGATTTTCATCCCTTGATGGAGTTGACGGACCGTTTGGACCGAATGCGATCTCATCAAATGGCGCGCTTCACGAGGTAATACTCGAAGCGCTAAATAAGCAATAAAGAAGTAATAGGGTGGCAGTACCGATGTGCAGGAAGAGGTAAAAGTGGCTGAGGATATTTCGATCGACTTAATGCGACATCGCGAGCCTGAAATCAAGGTCGATCTCGAGAAGACAACCTTGGTTGCGACAACTTTCGCCGTCACAGGAATGACATGTTCTTCATGTGTGGCTTCCGTTGAAAGAGCGCTCAACGCAGTTCCAGGTGTGCGCGCATCAGTGAACTTTGCTAGCGAGACAGTTCACGTCTTAGCGCCAGAAGAGATTCCGGCTCAAACAATTATCTCTAAGATCAAATCAGCTGGTTACGGTGCAACCTTGCTTGAAGATAGCCAAGGGCCTGCGCTACAGAATCGGAAGTCAGCTCTCGCGTTGTTCTGGGCAATTCTCTTTGCAGTACCTGCAATCTCTGTCTCAATGGTGATGGAGTGGCATATGTGGATCGATATGCAGGTCCACGAACTTCTCGACATCCTTGGATTGCCGCATCCGCTCTACTCACCAACTGCCTGGGTTGCAATCGCTCTGACCACACCTCTTATTCTCTTTGTAGCGTGGCCAATCCATCGCGCCGCAATTCGCAATCTCACTCATCCAACGATGGATACCTTGATCTCAATGGGATCAATTGCAGCCTTTACCTGGTCAATCTATGCAAATTCAACTGGCGATGGCGATGTCTATACCGAAGTTGCCGCAGGCGTCCTTCTCTTTGTCATCCTTGGTCGCTTCTTAGAATCTCGCGCTAAGCACCGCGCAAGTAGCGCACTCACTTCGTTGCTCTCGTTAAGCGCTAAGGAAGTAACCGTTCTTCGTAATGGTTTAGAGGTGTTGATCCCTATTGAGCACTTAGTTATTGGTGATGAGTTTGTCGTAAAGCCAGGTGCTCGTATTCCAACAGATGGCGTGATTATCTCTGGTAACTCTTCAGTTGATAACTCGATGTTGACCGGTGAATCTATGCCAGTAGATGTTGCGCCAGGATCTTCAGTAATCGGTGCATCGATGAATAACAACGGCCGCATTATTGTCCGTGCCACACGTATCGGAAGCGATACCGAGCTTGCCCGAATTACTGCGATGGTCGTTGAGGCACAGAGTGCAAAGGCGCCTATTCAGCGTTTAGCAGATCGCATCTCTGCAGTCTTTGTACCTATCGTTACCTTGGTTGCAATCGGTACCTTCTTTCTTTGGTACTACTACCTTGATGCTGCCCTAAATGGTGGCGATGGACGTTCACTTTCAACCTCGATCTCTGTTGCCATCACAGTCCTTGTGATCGCCTGCCCATGTGCTCTTGGCCTTGCAACACCGGTTGCACTCGTTGTCGCATCAGGACGTGGTGCATCTCGCGGAATTGTTCTACGTAAGCCACATGTACTCGAACTTGCTAAGGCTGTCGATGTTGCTCTCTTTGATAAGACAGGAACACTGACAAGTGGCGTAATGAAGGTCGGCGATGTTTTGATCCCAACGAGCGCCCAAAAGGCACTTGGATCTGAAATGTCTGCCGCCATTAATGAGCGCGCAATTCTCTCAACTGCTCTCACGCTAGAAAACGCCAATGATCATCCGATCGCAAAGGCAATTTCTGCATATGCAATCTCGCGCGGTGCAACGCTGGCACCTCTGACAGATTTCACGCAGACTCCAGGATCAGGAGTTGGCGGGCGAGTTACAGTTGGCCAATTCTCACCTGTTGTCTTAATTGGCACACCTGAGGCGATTGCACATAGCTCTGTTCCCTTTGATCCACACATTGTTGCCGGAATTGAACAGGCGCGTACTCGCGGTGAGAGCGTCTCAGTCTTGGCATGGGATGGTGTTGCGCTAGCTCTCTTTACAACTTCTGATGAAGTCAAGGTAGATTCGGCAGATACTGTTGCAGCGTTGATTAACCGCGGAATTACTCCGTGGCTTGTTACCGGTGATAACAAGGAGAGTGCCGCACACATCGCATCTCTTGTTGGAATTCCTGCAACCAATGTCATTGCACATACATTGCCGCAAGAGAAGTTGAAAGTTGTTGAAGATTTCAAGGCGCAAGGAAAGACAGTCCTGATGATCGGCGATGGCATCAACGATGCAGCAGCGTTAGCAGCGGCTGATTTGAGTATTGCAATGGGAACAGGAACTGATTCAGCAATCGGTAGCGCTGATATCACCTTGATGCGCCCAGGCTTGATGGGCGTTGTAAATGCACTCGCACTTGCTACCCGCACGCTACGCACCATAAAGGTCAACCTTGGCTGGGCCTTTGCCTATAACGTCATCGGCATTCCGATTGCAATCGCTGGCGCGCTCACACCAATGTATGCGGCGGCAGCAATGGCTGCGAGCTCACTCCTTGTCGTGGCTAACTCACTTCGCATTCGCTAACATAATGAGTCTTAGAGTTACCAGGAGGATCAGGAATGGGACTTTTTAACTTCATTACGAAGTTCTTTAGGAAAACTGAGGTTCCACTCACTCCTGAGCAGGAGCTTGCTCTAAGGGAAGAAATGCGCATCATGCGTGATCTACAACGTCATGGCGAACGTAGGCCAACTACACCATCAACACTTCCGCGGGGTTGGGAATCAGGCGTTGGTGGCAAGGCAGTAGAAGGTCATATTTGGTTCGGCCCGATTGACAATCGCCCAAACAATTAAGTACTTTCTTTGTAAACGACTTAACCCTTAAGGCTAAAAGTTGGGTACTCATCTGTAACGAGTAACCATGCGTAACCCTGCACACGGTTCCAGTAAGCAATCGTTCCGAGAACAATCTCGGCCGCCCACTCTGGATACTTTCCAGTCAAAGATGTAAGGGCCCATGCAAGAACCGTGGCGATGATCGTAAGTACGAGATAGAAGGCTCCGACGATGTAGAGTGGAATTGCAAGGAACCACTTCACAAGTGGAAGTCCGCGGCTGAGCTTTGCTCCACCTTCCACATCTGGGAAGAGAACTGCAACGCGTGGGTTACGTTCGATCGATGGGTAATCATCGTTGAGCAGAAGAACATAGGCAAAGAGTCGTGTCTCAAGTTCTGTCAGCGCGTGGTTAAAGCTCAAGACATAACTTGGATAGATGCCGCGGAAGACAAGTGCGAGAAATGTTGGCAGAAGAACAAAGCCTGCAACGCCAATTGCCATCGCTGAATCTTCTGAGAATGCAGCTGGAGAGAAGCTGGCGACAAAGATCCAGACAGGAAAGACGAGGATGCCGCGCCAGAAAACGGTTGCGCGATTGCGGTTCTCGAGATCGATCGCGATTGTCGTGGTGACTTGGTTACT
>WLGP01000059.1 GCA_009703165.1 Actinomycetota bacterium
AAAACCAATTTCAATTGCATCTACTCCACCTTCGGCAAAGGCTGCAATTACCTTCTTGCATCCTTCATGGCTAGGAAAGCCGGCTGGGATATATGCAATCAGCGCTGCTCTATTTTCACTCTTTGCCTTTGCAAGTGCGCGATCAAGCGGAGTATCTAGCGACATTACTAAAGATCAATTCCAAAATAAGCCGCGGCAGTTGCCACATCTTTATCGCCACGACCTGAGAGATTGATGAGCAGCGTTGCATCTGGTCCGCGCTCTCTTCCAACCTGCATTGCTCCAGCAAGTGCATGGGCTGTTTCAATCGCAGGAATAATTCCTTCAGTGCGACAGAGAAGTGCGAATGCTTCCATTGCTTGTGCATCTGTGATGGCGCGGTATTGAGCGCGTCCAATGTCATGAAGATAGGCATGCTCTGGACCAACGCCTGGGTAATCAAGACCGGCTGAAATTGAATGTGATTCAACTGTCTGACCATTCTCATCTTGGAGAACATACGAACGAGTTCCATGGAGAACACCAGGTGTGCCACCAGTAATTGTTGCTGCATGGCGACCTGTGCTCACGCCATCGCCTCCTGCTTCAAGGCCAATGAGATCAACACTGAGATCTTCGATAAAGGGATGGAAGATTCCAATGGCATTTGATCCTCCACCGACACATGCAAGAACTGCATCAGGAAGTTTACCGGTGAGTTCTAGTACTTGGGCTCGGGCTTCAACTCCGATGATTCGGTGAAAATCACGGACCATTGTTGGAAAAGGATGTGGGCCAGCAACTGTACCTAGAAGATAGTGAGTGGTCTCAACATTTGTTACCCAGTCACGCATCGCCTCATTAATTGCATCTTTAAGTGTGCGAGAACCGCTTGTCACCGGCACAACTTCTGCACCAAGTAACTTCATTCGTGCAACGTTAAGTGATTGGCGCTTTGTATCTTCTTCGCCCATATAGACAACGCACTCAAGTCCCATAAGCGCTGCCGCGGTTGCCGATGCAACTCCATGTTGACCCGCACCAGTCTCAGCGATGATGCGCTTCTTGCCCATTCGCTTTGTCAGGAGCGCTTGCCCTAAGACGTTATTAATTTTATGTGAGCCGGTGTGGTTGAGATCCTCGCGCTTGAGAAGGATGCGCGCACCGCCTGCATGCTCTGCAAAGCGTGGAACTTCAGTGATGATGCTCGGACGACCTGTGTAGGTGCGATGAAGATGATCAAGCTCTGCGGCAAATGCTGGATCAGAGGCTGCTGCAATATGTGCGGCCTCGAGTTCGTTAAGAGCACCGATCAACGCTTCCGGAACAAAGCGTCCACCATAGGGACCGAAGTGTCCGAGGATTTCCTTCGTATCAAGGCTCATGGGCTTGAGGGTACTAGAGACCACGAAGAGTCTGCAGTGTGGAAATTGGGTCTCCTGAGCGCACCAGCGCCTCTCCAACCAAGATTGCATCTGCGCCAAAGCGTTCTGCTGCTTCTACCTCTGACCTCTGCGAGATTCCAGATTCGGCAACGCGAATTACATCTGCTGGGATCTCAGGCAACAACTGCGCAAATGCCTTCTGATCAACTTCAAGAGTCTTGAGATTGCGCGAGTTGATTCCAATAATTCTTGGATTAATCTCCATCGCCTGTTCTAGTTCGGCAGGGGTATGTACCTCGATCAAACTGGCCATTCCTAGCTCGGTTGCCATCTCGTAATAATCTCGTAGCTGGTGAGATGAGAGCGCTGCAACAATTAAGAGAACTACGTCTGCGCCATATGCGCGTGCTTCATAAAATTGATATTCATCAACCATGAAATCTTTTCGCAGAACTGGAATTGAAACGGCGCTACGTACTGTCTCAAGATCGGCCAATGAACCTTTAAATCTCCGCTCTTCTGTAAGTACGCTAATAACACTTGCCCCTGCACTCTGATACTGCTCGGCTAGCGAGCCAGGATTTGTAATTGAAGAGAGAGCGCCTTTACTCGGCGAAGAGCGTTTGACCTCGGCAATGACACTGATGAGGTCCCCACGTAATCCTGCATGAGCATCGATAACAGCTGGTGCGTTATCTAACTTCTCATGAAGTTGCGCCAAGGGAATACGTCGTCGCGCCAAATCTTCGCGAACACCCTCAATGATGGAGTCAAGAACGCTCATAGCCTCACCTCATCTGTCGGATCGATTCCATGATCTTGTGCCGACCAAGGGGTATGAGCACGAGGCTTTCTTTCATATCGCGATGAAAGTGAAAATTTTCTGCTCAGTGCGATAACGATCGCTCCAATAACAATTGCACTGATAACAATTGGAAGAATATCCTTCACTCTGCTGCCCTCATCACCGATGCTGCGCTGATTGCACCAAGAACTGCTGCAGCCTTATTGAGACACTCTTGGTTCTCTGACTCTGCATCTGAATCGGCAACGATTCCTGCACCTGCCTGAACGTAAGCGCGACCATCGTGGATCAATGCGGTGCGGATTGCGATGCAGGTATCAACATTGCCTGTGAAGTCCAGGTATCCGATTGCACCGCCATAGAGCCCGCGACGATGGGGTTCAAGTTTTTCAATGATCTCCATTGCACGCGGCTTTGGCGCACCTGAAAGTGTTCCTGCAGGAAATGTTGCAAAGAGCGCATCCACTCCCGTTTTGCCTTGCGCTAAGGTGCCAGTTACCGTCGAAACAATATGCATCACATGCGAATAGCGTTCAATGCTCATGAAATCAACGACATCAACTGAGCCTGGTGCACAGATTCGCCCTAGGTCATTGCGACCAAGATCGACAAGCATGAGATGCTCTGCCCGCTCCTTTGGATCTGCAAGAAGCTCTTCTCCTAGACGCTTATCTTCTTCAGGAGATGACGAACGCTTACGAGTTCCTGCGATTGGATGAACCATCACTTCGCCTTCAGTGACCTTCACTAGCGCCTCTGGACTCGAGCCCACAACATCAATTCCGCTCTCAAATTTAAAGAGATACATATACGGCGAAGGATTACGCAGGCGAAGTGCGCGATAGACATCGATTGAATCTGCAGTGCACTCCATTGAAAAGCGTTGAGAGAGAACTATCTGAAAGGCCTCGCCTGAAAGAATCTCTTCTTTGGCAAGACCAACCTTGGCGATGAACTCTTCTTGAGAGATATTTCGATCAAATTGTGGTTCTGGTGCAGCAACGATGTGGGCAATATGCCCCGGTAGTGGCGCTGCTAATTCGCTCTGCATCCGATCTAAGCGCACCTGTGCATCAGCAAAAGCTTCATCAACGCGATCGCTACTTCCATCCCAGTTGATGGCATTTGCAATAAGCGTGATTGTGCCTTCGGCATGATCCATCACCGCTAAATCACTAGTCAGCATGAATGCGAGTTCGGGAAGAGGAATATCTTTATGAGCAAGATTTGGTAACTTCTCTAAGCGGCGCACGCAGTCATATCCCATGTAGCCAACGAGGCCGCCTGTCAGTGGAGGAAGGCCGGAAATCTTTGGTGAGCGAAGATGCGATGCTGAAAGTCGAAGTGCTTCCAATGGATCAATCCCGGTGGGTGCACCAGCAGGAGGTCTTCCAATCCATTGCGCGCTGCCGTTGCGTTCAGTCAGGGTTGCCTGCGAATGCGCTCCGATAAACGAGTATCGAGACCAAGCTCCCCCATGTTCTGCCGATTCCAGAAGAAATGAGCCTGCTGCATTACCAGAGAGTTTGCGATAGACACCAAGTGGAGTTTCGCCATCTGCTAAAAGTTTTCTATAGACAGGGATGACGTTGTACGAAGCTGCGTACTCTCTAAACTCTTGGAGATTCATAATCTCTTAATGCGCTTCATTCTCGACTTTGGCGGGGAAAACTTCACGATGAAAACATGTGAACTCTCCTGTGTGACAGGCGGCGCCTTCTTGTTCTACCTGAAACAAAACTGCATCTCCATCGCAATCGAGTGAGATTGAGACAACTTTCTGGAGATGACCGGAAGTCTCGCCCTTCTTCCACAGTTCGTTTCGGGAGCGACTGAAATAGGTTGCATATCCTGTCGAGATTGTCAGGGCTAGCGATTCAGCATTTACATAGGCGAGCATGAGAACTTCACCTGAGAGGCTATCTTGAGCAATGGCAGGAAAGAGATGATCGCCATCTTTGAGAAGGGCTGCAATATCTGCAGATAAGGAGATGCTCACGAGGTAATTGTGCCTTAGCTCAGAGCGCTCGTGCGCACGCAATATCCATGCTCAGCCAGATATCGCTTCACATCTGCGATGCGGTGAATGCCAAAGTGGAAGACACTTGCAGCTAGTAAGGCATCTGCACCGGCTTCAATGGCAGCGGCGAAATCTTCCAATGAGCCCGCTCCACCACTTGCAATCAGAGGCAGAGATGAAATCTCACGAACCCGAGTGATCATCCCAATGTCATAACCGGCTCTGGTTCCATCTGCATCCATGGAGTTAAGGAGAATCTCACCCACACCTAACGCAGTCGCTTGCTCAATCCATTCAAGGGCATCAAGGCCCGCGCTCGTTCTTCCACCGTGAGTTGTTACTTCAAAGCCTGAGACGGTACGCGCCCTCCGTGCATCAACTGAGAGGACAAGAACTTGGGTTCCGAAGCGATCTGCAATCTCTGAAATTAAATCGGGGCGAGCAATGGCTGCGGTATTGACTGAGACTTTATCTGCACCAGATCTAAGGAGGCGATCAACATCCTCAACTGTTCTAATTCCTCCACCAACAGTCAGCGGAATAAAGACTTGCTCTGCTGTTGCTGAGACGACATCGTAAGTGGTCTGTCGATCGGTGACGCTTGCTGAAATATCAAGGAAGGTAAGTTCATCGATACCTTCGTGATCGTAGAGCTTTGCCATCTCAACTGGATCACCAGCATCAACTAAATCTGTGAAGTTAACGCCTTTAACAACGCGACCATCGTTAACGTCGAGGCAGGCAATAATCCGGGCAGAAAGAGTCATGAGCGCGTTACCTGCAACGCCTCTTCCAAAGTAAATGCGCCAGCGTAGAGAGCCTTCCCCACAATCGCACCTTCTACTCCAATGGAATTGAGTGCACTCAACGCTTGGATATCGGCAAGGCTTGAGATACCACCGCTTGCAACAACCGGACGCTTTGTCACTGCGCATACCTCTTTAAGTAAATCGAGGTTAGGTCCCTGCAACGTTCCATCCTTGGTCACATCTGTAACAACATAACGAGCGCAGCCATCTGATTCCAGGCGAGTAATTGTTTCAAAGAGGTCTCCCCCTTCTTGCGTCCAGCCGCGGGCTGCAAGTACATGACCGCGCACATCTAAACCAACTGCGATCCGATCGCCGTGTTCTGCAATGACACGTGATGTCCATTCAGGATTTTCCAGCGCTGCAGTACCAAGGTTGATGCGAGTACATCCCGTTGCTAAGGCGCGAGTCAGCGAGAGATCATCACGAATTCCACCTGAGAGCTCAACTTTGATATCGAGCTTTCCAACAACTTCAGCCAGAAGCGCGCTATTTTCTCCGCGACCAAAGGCTGCATCAAGATCTACAAGGTGTAACCATTCAGCGCCAGATGCTTGGAATTCAAGTGCAACCTCAAGAGGTGAGCCATAGATACTCTCTTGGGAAAGTTCGCCCTGAACTAAGCGAACTGCACGGCCATCTTTAACATCGACTGCAGGCAATAACTCGAGGTAACTCATAGTGATTTACTCCAATTCTTAATCAGGGCAAGGCCTGCTCGACCAGATTTCTCTGGGTGAAATTGCGTTGCGCAGAATGCGCCATCTTCTGCGGCGGCAAGAAACTTCTCTCCATGTGTGGCAAATGTTTGAATAGCACCGGGCAGTTCACGGGCAGCGTAAGAGTGAACAAAGTAGAAGGACTCTCCTTCAACTCCTGCAAAGAGCGATGAATTTGACTGCGTCTGAACGGTATTCCATCCCATGTGTGGCAAAACTTGTGCGTGTAGTTTTCGAACCGATGTTGGCCAGATTGCCAGACCTTCATGAATTCCATTCTCATCGCTATCTGCAAAGAGAACCTGCATACCAATGCAGATGCCAATCGTTGGCCTGGCATCGGCATATCGCGCTGCGATGATCTCTCTGGCATGTACGAGATCAAGACCCTTCATGCAGGCAGCAAATGCTCCAACACCAGGAACGACCAAACCATCTGCTTCGAGGGCCACCTTCGCATCTGATGTCAGGATGACATCATCACCTGAGGTTGCAAATGCGCGCGCTGCCGATCGTAGATTGCCTGAACCGTAATCAAGAATGGCAATCGTTGAAATTAGAGTGAACCCTTTGTCGATGGAATGCCGCTTACTCGACCATCCAGTGC
>WLGP01000006.1 GCA_009703165.1 Actinomycetota bacterium
ACTCTGAATCTCTTATCTCCTTCATCGCCGATTTGCGCAGATCAGATGGCATGCGATCTATAAAGAGAATCCCATCTAAGTGATCGTTCTCATGTTGCAGAGCCCGAGCTAGAAATTCACTTCCCTCGACAGTGATGGGCTCTCCATGCATGTTAAATCCTTGAGCAACTGCCCGAAGTGCGCGTGGAGTTTCGTAACGAAGTTCGGGAAACGAGAGGCATCCCTCTTCACCATCTTGAAGTTCACTGCTGAGCGTCAGCGTTGGATTAACGAGATGGCCAAGAACATCATCTACATGCCAGGTGAAGACTCTGAGCGGGACACCGATCTGAGGAGCGGCAAGACCTGCTCCAGGAGCATCCAACATCGTATCGATGAGATCGCTGACTAGGTTTCGCAACTCTTTATCAAAATCGAGTACCGGCGATGCTGGGGTCACCAGAACGGGATCACCAAATAGTCGAATCTCTTGAATTGCCATGAGGCTATCTTAACTCACAACTAAGATTGCGAAGGGTTAAGTGAGTATGGATCAATACGCATATGCGGCAAAGACTTCTTTGATGTTGCGCGTTTCTTGCGATATGTAACGACGAAATCTGCAAGTTCTTCTCCGCCTTCTTGATCTACCGTGAGTATCACCCGCGATTGTGATGGGCTGAACTTATTCGGTCCCAAGATTCTGGCACTAGGTGGAAGTCGGCCATCTCGGATTGCGCCATTGATGCCGGTGATAAAGGTGGAGACTTCGCTATCTTCAAAATCAAGGGTTATCGCCCGTACATACGGCGGAAGAAGCGCTTGTTCACGCTCTCTCAACTCTCGTGAAAGTAAGGGAGATAGATTCCAACGCGATAAGGCAGCGACGATGGGGTGAGCGCTATCGATAACAACGCAGATCTTTCCCTGCGGATTGCTCAAAGATGAGGTTTGCATAATCGACTCGCGAGCACGTTCTTGAGCTCGAAGATCAAGTTGAGCAAAGAGGCCATCTCCATCAATGATGACAACCGCCTGATATCCCCCGGCAATGGCCGGTGCCATGCCTGCTGTTGCAAGAACAAGAGAGTGCTTTTCTGATACTTCTTTGACGGGATGTTCGGCATCTGACGTGTAGATTGCAAAACCGGGAAAGGCTCTGCCTATCTCTTGCGCAAACCGGATACTGCCTCGTCCAAGGAGAACTGATTGCGTAGATTTGCACCAGGCACAACTCCATGTTGAACTCTTAGCGCTGCAGAGTGAACAGATGAATCCGGAATCTGCCGATGGTTGAGAGATCTTTCCGCCGCACTGGCAGAGTGCAATATTTCGACATGACTTGCAGGCTACGGCATGGGCATAACCTTTGCGTGGAACAAGGAAGAGGACGCTCCCCTTGCTGAGGGCTTTACGAATCGGAGCGAAGATGCGATCGGGCAAGAGCTCGCCGTAACTTTGTGGAAATGCGGTGGCATCCATCTTTGCGCGTTTCCCAGAGAGCGTTACGAAGCCGCGTTCGATCAGTAACGAAACCTCAGATGATGGAGAGAACCCCGCAAAGGTGAGATCTATCCCCGAGATCTGAGAGCGAATGATCGAGACGTCACGAGTGTTCCAGCCTGGCGATCTGACCTCGTAGTGAGATTGGGATCCTTCTCTATAGATCACCATCGTCTGCAAGTTTTGAATAGGCGCAAAGATTGCCCCACGAGTTCCGATAACGACCTGCGAAGCACCTGTTGCAACCTGAAGATAGTTGGAATATCTGGCACTACGTGGAAGAGATGCATCCAAAATCGTATGTTCAATACTGCGTTTAGTCAGTACCTCTTGCAGGAGGGCCACTTCTCTGGCTTCAGGTAGAACGATAAGAACTCCACCTAATGATCTACGTTTTTCAATCCATGTCGCCATCGTCTCAAATGGATCTTCAGATGGCGTGAAGAGGTAGTACGAATGGGAAGATCCTCGCTTCTTGCTCTTCTGCGAGGAAGTATCGGTCACTGAAAAATTTAAGGTTTTCTCCACAGTCGCCACTCGTGGTGGTACCGCAGATGTAGCAACATCCATCACCGAGCCACCCCAACGCCCGGCTGTGGCGTTGATTAAGGCAATGACTTCTGCGTTCAGTAATGGAACCGGCGAGAGCACCTTCTCAATGAATTTAAGTTCTCTGCTCTGACTAGAGGCGGTCCTCTGGATTACGAAACCATCGACTAGACGCCCTGCGAAATTGACCGAAACCCTTACTCCGAGAGTGATCTTTGAATCAAGATCGCTCGGAACAAGGTAATCATAGATCGGCTCTAGATGAGGCACTCCAGTATCAACCCAGATGCGAGCAACCGGTTCAATCGATGCAGCATCATGGTGCGGCCTTGAACTCTCTTGAACCTTCAAACGCAATTTCGCTGAGGCCATAGTCAAGCCCTACAAACTGATCTAGATCGCAGCTCGAAGAGCATCCACTCGGTTAGTTGCTTCCCATGTGAAATCTGGAAGTTCGCGACCAAAGTGTCCATACGCAGCGGTCTGAGAGTAGATCGGGCGCAAGAGATTGAGATCTGCAATGATCGCAGCAGGGCGAAGATCAAAGACTGATGTCACAGCGCTCTGGATCTTTGCAACGGGAACAGTCTCTGTACCAAATGTCTCAACGAAGACACCAACTGGATGAGCCTTTCCAATTGCATATGCAACCTGAACTTCACAGCGCGTTGCAAGACCTGCTGCAACGACATTCTTTGCAACCCATCGCATCGCATATGCAGCAGATCGATCAACCTTTGAAGGATCCTTGCCGCTAAATGCGCCTCCACCATGGCGAGCCATGCCGCCATATGTATCGACGATAATCTTTCGACCAGTGAGACCGGCATCTCCCATAGGTCCACCGATGACAAATCGACCGGTTGGGTTGATAAGCACGCGCAGATCCTTCTGAGGAAGATCAATCTTTGAGAGCACTGGCTTGATGACATGCTCGATAATCTCTGGGGTTAACTTCTTGGCAACATCTACATCTTCGGCGTGCTGGCTTGAGATCACAACGGTATCGAGAGCGATCGCCTTTGCGCCGTCGTATTCGATAGTTACTTGAGTCTTTCCATCTGGACGAAGGTATGCGAGTGCACCGCTCTTGCGAACAGCTGTGAGCTGCTGCGCCAATTGATGTGCCAGGTAGATCGGAAGCGGCATGAGCTCTTTTGTATCATCGCATGCATAGCCAAACATCAGACCTTGATCACCGGCTCCTTGTAGATCAAGCGGATCAACGGCTGAGTCAACGCGATGCTCAACAGCATCATTGACACCCTGGGCAATATCTTGCGATTGCTGACCAATTGAGATTGAGACGCCACAGCTATTTCCATCAAAACCTTTAACTGAAGAGTCATAACCAATATCAATGACGGTATCGCGAACGATCCCCATGACATCTGCATAACCATCAGTTGTTACTTCACCTGCGACATGCACCTGACCGGTGGTAATCAGCGTTTCAACAGCTACGCGGCTCTTTGCATCCTGCGAAAGGAGCGAGTCGAGGATCGCATCAGAGATCTGATCTGCAATCTTGTCTGGATGACCTTCGGTCACTGATTCTGAGGTAAAGAGGCGTTTTGACATTGTCCTAACCTAACTTATCTAGAGCCTGATCAAGGAGAAGATCGGCGAGCGTGTCTTTGCTTATGCGTTCAATCTCATGGTGGCTGATCACATCGTGGGACGATCTCACCAAGATAACACCTTGGGTCTGACCGCTTCCAAAGATCTCACTACCTGCAACATCGTTGAGGAAGAGGATATCGGCGCTCTTAGCAAGAAGCTTTCTCTCCCCTTCTGCAAGATCAAGTGAAGTCTCTGCCGCAAAGGCGATAACAATCTGATTCTTCTTTCGAGAGGCAACCGTTGCGATGATATCTGGATTTGCAGTTAACTCAATCGCTGTGAGTGCACCCTTCTTAATCTTAGCCGCACTCACCTGCGAAGGTTTTGCATCAGCAACGGCTGCACTCATTACGAGAACATCTGTTCCATCAAAGTATTTATCAACGTTGCTAAACATCTCTTCGGCTGTCTCAACATTGATGACTGTTAGTCCAGGCAACTCACTCGTCTGACCATTTGCGCTAATTAAAGTGACTTCTGCACCTCGCTTTGCTGCAGCGCGTGCTACGGCCAAACCCTGTCTGCCTGAAGAGCGATTACCGATAAAGCGAATCGGATCCAGCGGTTCGCGAGTTCCACCTGCGGTGACGAGCACTTTCTTGCCTGCAAGATCTAGAACGGGATCAGTAATCGCCTTGAACTCTTTTACGATGCGAGCAGTCTCAGGAAATCTTCCAACACCCACATCACTTCCAGTAAGTCGACCGTGATCGGGCTCCATCACGTGATAACCACGCTCGCGCAGCAGCTCAACATTGGAGACAGTTGCCGGATTTGCCCACATTGCCGGATGCATCGCCGGAACGATCAACGTTGGAGCGGTACTTGCAAGAAGAGTATTTGTCAGAAGGTCATCTGCTCGACCGTGGGCAATACGCGCAATGAGATCAGCCGTTGCTGGAGCAATAATGTTGAAGTCGGTCTCTTTACCCAGACGCACATGCCTGACTTCATCTACTCGCTCCCACACCGTGGTGGTAACAGGCCGACCAGAGAGCGCTTCCCACGTGGCTGCGCCGACGAAGTTGAGGCTTGATGGAGTAGGGATGACTGTGACTGCAAAACCTTCATCTTGAAGGCGTCGCAGAAGATCGCATGATTTATATGCGGCAATACCTCCGCCTACGCCAAGAACAACCTCGCGCGCAGACACGACTACTACCTAGAATTTACTTTGCAGCAGGATCGAGGTTTTCGATTGTAAGTAAACCTTCGTTAATTTCGCGAAGTGCAATCGATAATGGCTTCTCATGAACATGCGTCTCAACAAGAGGTCCAACGTATTCAAGGAGACCTTCGCCAAGTTGTGAGTAATAAGCGTTAATCTGACGTGCGCGCTTTGCAGCGTAGAGAACGAGGCTGTACTTAGAGCCGCTCTTATCTAGCAGTTCATCGATTGGTGGATTGGTAATTCCGTCCATCATTGCCCCCTTGAGATTTTAAAATCAAACGCGTGAGCCGCCACAATCTATGGCCGCTACGAATGAGCCAATCTTATCAGGCTGGCGACCACGTGTTCGACCTGATCATTGACCAGGATATGGTCGAAAAAGGGCGACTGAGCCATCTCTTCTTGGGCTAGAGCAAGTCTTTCTGCACGCCGCTCAGGAGAATCAGTTGCCCGCCCCTCTAGGCGAGAGACCAGCTCTTCCCATGTAGGAGGTTCGAGAAAGACAAGAACGGCATCGGGCCAATTGGCCTTCACCTGCTTCGCGCCTTCAATATCAATCTCAAGGAGGACATCACGACCATGCGAGAGAGCATCGAGAACTGGTTGACGTGGTGTTCCGTATCGAGCACCAGCAAAAGATGCCCACTCAAGGAAATGTCCATTAGATATCGCGCGATCAAACTCTTCATCACTCATAAAGATGTAATCATGTCCATGTGATTCAGTATGTCGAGGCGAACGGGTTGTTGCAGATACGCTCACCCAGAAATCTTCACGTTTGCGAATCTCTTGCGAGACGGTGCTCTTTCCTACTCCCCCTGGGCCGCTGAGAACTACCAGCCTGCCATCGTGGAGATCATGACGTGGAATAGCAAACTCCTTGATGAGTGATTGTCGCTGATGAATTCCAAGACCCAAGAGTCGACGCGTATGAGAGATTGCAAGTCTATCTAAGATCGCAACAGCTCTCACTTTTCCCACACCGCTAATTGATTCAAGTAGCTCTGCAATTCGCATCTTAGATACCGCTTCGTCGTTCTCTGAAAGATCGAGTACCTCTTTGATCGTTAACTCACCAGATCGAATCGCAGCTTTTACCTCTGCTCTCCGTGTACGGGAGCGCTTTGCTTTCTCAAGGGCTTGGGCCCTCTGCGCATCAGTGAGTACTGGCGGGCGATTCATGGATGTAATCTAGACGAAAACTATCCTTTAATGGAGTCGACGATCTGCGCAGCGCGAGATGCCATAGCCGCTGCTCCCTGACTCCATCTTGAAGTTATCGGACGGCCAATCACAAGATAGTTAGCACCGAGGGCTATAGCCTGCGCTGGTGTCATCGTTCGAACTTGATCGTCAGTGACTGATTCATCGGAGGGCCGAACCCCTGGAGTAATGATCTCAACCGTGGATGGGACAACCGCGCGTATGGCCTCAATTTCATAGGGTGAACAGACAATCGATGTGGCACCTGCATCGGTTGCTACTCGAGCCAAGTTGGTAGCGGTTTCAAGAGAGCCACTCGAGTATCCAAGCTGGTTGAGATCGTCATCAGAAAGTGATGTAAGAACTGTTACCGCAGTTATCGATGTCTGCGTTACCGCTTCAACTGCTGCCGCAACTATCGCTGCACCTCCTGTCGCATGAACCGTAAGGAATCGAGGATGCAGATGGTCGACTACCCCGGCAGCCTTCTTCACGGTATTGGGGATGTCATGAAGCTTGAGGTCAAGGAAGATCGATGCGCCACTTTCCTTAGCGATCGCCTCAATTCCTTGGCTGCCAAATGTTAAGTAGAACTCGAGCCCTAACTTATAGATATCAATACTTTCGCGAGTTGCATCTATCCATGCACGCGCGGTGTCAAAATCTGATGTATCTACGGCGAGAATAATTGGACTTGTCATCGTTTAACTTCCTTCATCACTTACATTCCTTCATCTCGATGGGCATAGCCAACGGCATCCTTGATCGACGAGAAACCACGGGCAAGAAGAAGCGCTGCAAGCTCTCGTTGAATACGTGGAATTGCGGTGGGATCTCCAAAACTTGCAGTTCCGACGGAGACTCCAGATGCACCGGCAAGTATCAGCTCTAGCGCATCGCGACCGGATGAAACCCCACCCATACCTAAGATTGGAACATCCGGCATAGCGCTATGGACTTGATAGATAGCGCGGACAGCAACTGGTCGAATGGCAGGGCCAGATAAGCCACCAGTTTTTCCACCTAAATGCGGCTTCATTGTGTCGAGATTAATCACCATTCCAAGCACTGTGTTGATAAGTGCAAGTCCATCTGCTCCAGCATCGACAACAGCGCTAGCGATACTGGTGATATCTGTAACGTCAGGGGTTAACTTTGCGATAATGGGAATCTCTCCCCCGATAATCTTTCGTACACCATCGATTGCTCGCGCCGAACTCTCTCTTTCGCAGGCAAAGACCATTCCGCGATTTTCAACATTGGGACAAGAAATATTTACTTCTAAAGCGCTAATTCCAGGCACTGCACGAACTTTTCTCGCCAGCATTGCGTATTCATCGGTTGTTTCACCCGCAATAGAGACGATTACCTTTGCGCCTCGCTCCAGAAGCCATGGGACATCATTGGCAAGGAAGTGATCAATTCCAGGACCTTGTAGACCAATCGAATTCAACATTCCTGAGGGCGTTTCAGCCATTCTCGGAGTTGGTCGCCCGTGGCGAGCCTTATTCATAACCGACTTGGTGACTACTGCACCTATTTCGCGAAGATCAAAGAATTGCGAGAGCTCTTTACCCGAGCTGGCACAACCACTTGCCGTAAATATTGGTGCAGGAAACCAAGCGTTACCTAGCGTCGTTGATAGATCTATGACCTGATTGCTCATGAATGAACCGCCGGCGGTACTTTGCCCACAACATCCCAGGCGACGGTACTTCCATCCATTACAGGGCCATCGATACATGAGCGCAGCATCGAGATCGAGTCGTCATCGTTCTTCACAGGAAGAACGCAGGTCATACAGATACCAATTCCGCACGCCATTGATTCTTCAACTGCGCATTGATGGACAACATCGGTACCTTCAGTCAATTCTGAGATAGCCCGTAACATCGACATAGGGCCACAGGAATAGATCACATCAACGGCGCCTTGAGCAAGAAGATCCCTAATTGGTGCAGTTACTCGACCACTCTCACCCATCGACCCATCTTCGGTATAAATCTTCAGTGTGGAGGCGCTTCGCTTACCTTCGAGCGGAGCATAGATCTTGCTTCCGGTACTAGCACCGAGCAACATATCGACTCTACAACCGCGAGCTTTAAGAACCTCTGCCAATCCAAAAAGGGGTGCAGATCCATAACCACCACCAACTAGAAGTGCATTTACAGGCTGAGTTGGAATGCCAAATGGCTTTCCAAGAGGGGCGACGATATCAATCTCGCTTCCTTCGCTCTGTTCACATAACCAACGCGAACCAGAGCCATGAGGGGCGACGATCAACTCCATCGCTCCACCTGATGCGCTGCCATGAGTAATTCGAGAGATTGCAAACGCTCGTCGTAGAACCATTCTGGAAGAGTCCCCGCCGACTGAGATGGCGACGAAGTTTCCTGGCTTACAGACTGAGGCAAGATCGCCGATCGCTAGCAGTATCTGGTGATAAGCACCCACGCGTTTATTGCTCAGAATGGTCGCGTTGATCTGCGTTGCGCTCTTATTGATCGTGCTCATTGCGTTACAGGCCTATCGCTTAACCAATCTTGGATGGGACGAACCCCTAATTCTCCAGACTGTAACACTTTGATTCCTTCAACTGCTGCGCTAAAGCCAGCTGTCGTTGTAATACATGGAATAGAGCGTTGAATCGCCGCAGTGCGAATCGCCCACCCATCTGCACGTGTTCCACGCCCAACTGGGGTGTTGATTACTAAATCAATCTCTCCCCCATTGAGAAGATCAACGATCGTCTTCTCTCCGTAAGGTCCGAGCCCTTCAGATGCTTTACGGACTCGACTTGTGAGAACGCCATGGAGGGCAAGGAAATCGGCAGTTCCTGCTGTTGCAAAGAGTGTGAATCCAAGTCGAGAGAGCGCCTGCGCTGGTGCGATCCCATCATTCTTATCTTTATCGGCAAGGGAGATAAAGATAGTTCCAGACTTTGGAAGTGAGCCAAATGCGCTGATCTGGCTCTTGGCATAACTTGCGCCAAATGTTGCCGAAATGCCCATTACCTCACCTGTGGATCGCATCTCTGGACCAAGTACTGCATCAACGCCACGTCCATCACTACGTCTAAAGCGATTCCAAGGAAGAACAGCCTCTTTGACTGAGATTCCCTTAGCAACTCCATCGCCTGTGGCAGGAAGAGTTCCATCCTCACGGAGAGAGGCGATCGTTGAGCCAAGTGAGATGCGCGCAGCAGCTTTGGCTAAAGGAACACCTGTTGCCTTTGAAACAAAGGGTACGGTTCTAGATGCACGTGGATTTGCTTCCAGCACATAAAGTTGATCTGCGGCAAGAGCGAATTGAATATTGATCAAGCCACGAACACCGACGCCCTGAGCAATCTTAAGTGTTGCTTCGCGGATCGCGATGGCTTGCTGGGAAGTTACGGTCATTGCGGGGAGCACACACGCGCTATCTCCTGAGTGAATTCCCGCCTCTTCAATATGTTCCATCACTCCACCAAGAAATAGCTCATCTCCATCGTAGAGTGCATCAACATCGATTTCAATTGCGCTATCCAAGAATCTATCAACTAAGACCGGATGATCTGGAGTGATATCTGTAGCGCGAGAGATAAATGATGAGAGCGCGGCATCGTCGTAGACGATCTCCATTCCCCGACCACCGAGCACAAATGATGGACGAACTAGGACGGGATAGCCGATCCTGCTTGCAATCTCTAGCGCCTGCATCTGCGATGAGGCCATGCCGAATTCAGGGGCAACAAGTCCCACAGATGCGAGAACTTCACCGAAGGCTCCGCGCTCTTCTGCAAGGTTAATTGCTTCTGGACTTGTTCCCAGAATTGTTACACCTGCAGCTTTGAGCCCGGCGGCAAGTCCGAGAGGAGTCTGTCCGCCCAATTGTGTAATAACGCCTAAGACAGGACCAGCTATTGTCTCAGCGTGAATAACTTCAAGGACATCTTCAAGTGTGAGTGGTTCAAAATAGAGACGATCGCTCGTGTCGTAATCGGTCGAGACAGTCTCTGGATTGCAATTGATCATAATCGTCTCATACCCAGCCTCACGCAAAGTAAATGATGCATGTACGCAGGAATAATCAAATTCAATTCCTTGGCCGATACGGTTCGGACCACTTCCTAAGATGATAACTGCCGGCTTTGTCCGGCTCTTTACTTCACTCTCTTCTTCATAACTTGAGTAGTAGTAAGGCGTAAACGCTTCAAACTCTGCCGCACACGTATCGACGGTCTTATAGACAGGTCGAACATTCAAATGTGTTCTAATTTTTCGGACATCTTCTTCAGTGCTTCCTCGAAGGGCGGCGATCTGGGAATCTGAGAAGCCAAATTCCTTTGCAAAACGAAGGGCCTCTGTTGTCAGTTCACCAGGTTGAGCGATCTCTCTAGCAGCATCGTTGATCGCGCAGATTTGTGTGAGGAACCAACGATCAATCTTGGTGAGGGCGTAGACCTCTTCGACACTTTTGCCGGCCCATAAAACTTGCTGTACTTGTTGCAATCGATACTCAGTAGGGGTTGCAATTTTGCTCATCAACGCTTGGGTCTTCACTTCGGTTACATCAAGTGGGAAGGTAAAGATCGCCTCTTTCCGCTCGAGAGAACGCAGGGACTTCATCAGAGCCTCAGGGAAAGATCGTCCGATAGCCATCGCCTCTCCGACAGATTTCATGGTCGTAGTCAGGCGTGGATCGGCATCTTGGAACTTCTCAAAGGCAAAACGCGGGGCCTTAACCACAACGTAATCAAGGGTTGGCTCAAAGGATGCTGGAGTTACCTTCGTAATGTCATTTTGAATCTCATCGAGTGTGTAACCGATCGCTAACTTCGTCGCAATCTTCGCGATGGGAAAACCTGTCGCTTTTGAAGCAAGTGCGCTCGAACGCGAGACGCGAGGATTCATCTCGATAACGATGATTCGACCATTATCTGGATTAACGGCGAATTGGATATTGCAACCACCTGTTGCTACACCCACCTCTCGAATAATCGAGATTGAGAGATTGCGCAACTTCTGAAATTCAACATCGGTCAGCGTCAGCGCTGGAGCCACAGTGATTGAATCGCCGGTGTGCACTCCCATTGGATCAATGTTTTCAATGGAACAGACAATGACGACGTTATCGCGTGAGTCACGCATAACCTCGAGCTCGTATTCTTTCCAACCAATAATTGACTCTTCTAGGAGAACTTCAGAGGTTGGACTATGTCGCAAACCTGCGCCAGCAATCTGATGGAGCGCCGCCTCATCAAAGGCGATTCCCGAGCCAAGACCGCCCATTGTGAAGGAAGGTCGGATCACCACAGGATAGTTAAGAATCTTTACCGCTTCCAAAACTTCATCCATGGTGTGGCAGATGACTGATTTAGCCGACTCTCCCCCGACCTTCTCAACAATTGTTCTGAAGATTTCGCGATTTTCTCCGCGCTCAATCGCATCAACATCTGCGCCAATGAGCTTTACTCCATAGCGATCAAGAGTTCCTGCTTGGAATAGTCCAATTGCGGCATTGAGAGCAGTCTGTCCACCTAAGGTGGCAAGAACTGCATCTGGGCGCTCTTTGGCGATAATGCGCTCGATAAATTCAGGAGTGATCGGTTCGATATATGTTGCATCTGCAAACTCTGGATCGGTCATGATTGTCGCTGGATTAGAGTTAACAAGAACGACGCGGATTCCTTCTGCGCGTAGAACGCGACAAGCCTGTGTACCTGAGTAATCAAACTCGCAGGCTTGGCCGATAACGATCGGACCAGAACCGATGACGAGAACGCTCTTAATCGATGGATCTAAAGGCATGTCTACACCCTGCCTTTCTGAGGATATTTCTCCATGATTGCTACAAATTGATCGAAGAGATAGGCAGCATCATGCGGACCGGCTGCTGCCTCTGGGTGATACTGAACGCTGAAGGCTCCACGTTCAAGCAGCTCAAGACCTTCAACAACATCGTCATTGAGACATGTGTGCGTTACCCGTCCAGGACCAAAGACAGTTGTGAACTCGCCATCGATAGGCGCTTTAATTGCAAAGCCGTGGTTATGAGAAGTGATCTCAACCTTGTTATTGCGACGATCGATCACTGGTTGGTTGATTCCGCGATGACCAAATTGCAACTTATATGTTTCAAAACCAAGTGCGCGACCGAGGATCTGGTGACCAAAGCAGATCCCAAAGACTGGAATTTCTTCTGTCAGGATCTCACGTACAAGGTTGACGGTATCTGTCATCGTTGCAGGATCGCCAGGGCCATTCGATAGGAAGACTCCATCAGGCTGGAGGGCCATAATCTCTTCAAAGGTCGTCTTATAGGGAAGCACATGGGTTGTAATCCCACGTTCTGCCATGGCCCGCGGAGTTGCTCCTTTAATTCCAAGATCGATCGCGGCTACGGTAAATCTCTTCTCTCCAATTGCATGCACTACATATGGGACAGGTGTGGAGACATCTTCGCTTAAGAATGCGCCGGTCATTTGAGCGCTCTTTCGTACCTCAATGACCATCTCTTCACGCGTGAGATCTAGATCAGAGAAGATGCCAACTCGCATTGCACCGCGATCACGTAGATGGCGAGTAATGGCACGCGTATCAACCCCGGAAATTCCAACAATATTCTGTTCAACCATGACATCGGCAAGAGTTGCCTCGCTTCGCCAATTGCTTGTAATCGGTGAAGGATTTCTCACAACAAAACCTGCAACCCAGATCTTTGAACTCTCGTTATCGAAGGTATTCATGCCGGTATTTCCAATATGCGGAGCGGTCATGACAACAACCTGGCGGTGGTACGACGGGTCTGTCATGGTCTCTTGATATCCAGTCATACCTGTTTGAAAGACCGCTTCACCGAAGGTGCGACCAGTGGCGCCCCAACTCTTTCCCTCAAAGATCCGACCGTCATCGAGTACGAGATATGCCTTACTCATGCACTCTTCCCTTCTGGACGGATCGAGTCAGAGTAGACCAAGCGACCGTGGAAGAAGGTAGCAACCACTGCTGCCGAAAACTCCATTCCATGGAAGGGAGTATTGCGGGATTTAGAGAGTAATTGATCGCGATCCACGCGGTAAGGCGCCTTGGGGTTGATCACAGTGATGTGAGCTGGAGCGCCAACAGCCAGCTCGCGGCCATGGTCTGCATATCCACCTATCCGTGCAGGAGCCGTACTCATGCGATTCTGGAGATCGCTCCAGCTCATCAATCCTGTCTCGATCATGGTTGCATAGACGATAGAGAGTGCATGTTCCAAACCAAGCATGCCAAATGCCGCTACTTGCCATTCACACTCTTTGCTCTCAACAGGATGTGGCGCGTGATCTGTTGCCACGATATCAATCGTGCCATCTGCAAGGCCTTGGCGAAGTGCCATTACATCTTCTTGCGTACGCAGTGGTGGATTAACTTTGAATATCGGATCGTAAGAGCGCGCGCTCTCATCAGTGAGTAGTAAGTGATGTGGAGTTACTTCTGCAGTGACATCGATCCCACGTGCCTTTGCCCAGCGAATAATCTCTACACCGCCGGCTGTAGTCAGGTGGCAGATATGAAGTCTGGCGCCTACATGCTCTGCAAGCAGGACATCGCGAGCGATAATCGCCTCTTCAGCAACAGCGGGCCAACCTTTTAAGCCAAGGATCGAACTGACGATTCCCTCATTCATCTGTGATCCAGCAGTCAGCGCTGGTTCTTGTGCATGCTGGGCTATAACTCCGCCAAACTTCTTTACATACTCAAGTGCCCTGCGCATCACCAATGGATCGCTCACGCAATTACCATCATCGCTAAAGACACGAACACGAGCTGCAGAATCTGCCATCGCGCCAATTTCAGCAAGCACCTTTCCTTCAATACCTTGCGTTACAGCGCCGATAGGAAAGACATCAAGCAGGCCAGCGCTCTCTCCTAATCGGAAAACTTGCTCAACGACACCTGCGGTATCGGCTACTGGTGATGTATTTGCCATCGCAGAGAGGGCAACATAGCCACCCTTAACTCCTGCACGTGAACCAGAAAGCACGGTCTCTGAATCTTCACGACCAGGTTCGCGTAGATGGGTATGCAGATCTACAAGTCCTGCCATTACAATCATGCCTTGCGCATTGATGACATGCGCATCTGCGGCATTGAGTTTTTCACCGACTGCTGTGATTACGCCATCTTCAATCAGAATATCGCGCAGGGTTCCATCAGCCAGTGTTCCTCCGCTGATGATTGTTCTCTTCATCTCAGTACTCATTTATGCACCCGCTTCAATCGAGGTATCGCCGGCAAGGAGAAGGTAGAGAATTGCCATGCGTACGCTTACGCCA
>WLGP01000060.1 GCA_009703165.1 Actinomycetota bacterium
CGATGTTCTGGGTAGATGAGCAGCGCCGTAAAAAGTAGGCAGTGATGATCTTTAACCGTTTAGTTGTCTGTGGCGATTCCTATAGCGAGGGAATGAGTGACGATGTTGTTGCGGGCAATTACCGCGGCTGGGCAGATCGCGTTGCAGATGGCCTGGCAGCCAAGTCGCCAACATTTACCTATGCCAACTTAGCTGTTCGTGGAAAACTCTTACAGCAAGTTATCGATGACCAACTCCCTGTAGCCCTCACCTATGTGACTGGCCCTGACACATTGTTCTCATTCCACGCTGGTGCAAATGATGCGCTCCGTCCAGGATTTGATGCAGCAGTTGCTAAGCAGAAATATCAAGATGCAGTACGAAGAGTTGCAGCATCAGGTGCAACTGTCATGCTCTTTACCGTCTTGGAAGATACTGGAAATTCAGGTCGTGGCTCTAAGGTCTGGCAAGAGCGCTTTGGCGCATTTAATGACGGCGTTCGTGAAATCGGTGCCGAGGTTGGCGCAATTGTTGTTGATGCAAATGGCGAGAAGTTCTTTAGCGATAAGAGATTCTTGGCATTTGATCGCCTTCACCTCAATGCAATGGGACATTCACGTTGTGCCGATGCAGTCTTAGAAAAACTTGGTTATGACTTTGATCCAGGTTGGCGCATACCGCTGCCTCCTGCAACGCCAACTCCATGGATTAAAGAGCGCGCAATCGGAGTCGCATGGTTCTTTGTCTTTGCTCTTCCATGGATTATCCGTCGCCTGCGTGGACGATCATCAGGTGATGGGCGAGCATGTAAGTATCCAACGCCTATTTCATGGCCGAAAAAGTAGCCATTTCTCACACGATTTTTAGATTAGCCCAACCCCTGCCATAATTACGCCTCGTTGCAGTAATGCGACAGGCCTCCCTAGCTCAGTGGTAGAGCATCCGCCTTGTAAGCGGAAGGTCGTCAGTTCAATCCTGACGGGGGGCTCCATTTATCTCATAAAAGTTTCACCAAAGATCGGTATGGGTGGTCGAATGAAGAACCAGACCTTTGATCCCACACACTTCGCCGATCTCATTGATGCAAATGGCGAGTATGCGCAAACATTTAAATATAGTGAACTCACAGGATCTGCAGCCCGCGGTCTAGCAATTGTTACTTGTATGGATTCGCGAATCAATCCGCTCTCAGTCGTTGGAATGCGATCAGGAGATGCCAAGATTTTGCGTAACGCTGGCGCTCGAGTGACAGAAGATGTTCTCCGTACCTTGGTTCTGGCGACATATCTCTTAAACGTTGATCGCATTCTTGTGATGCCACATACAGATTGTCGAATGGCACAGAGCGAAGAGTCGAGCATTCACGAACTGATCGATGAGCAATACGGCGTTGATACACGAAGCCTTGAATTTAAGGTCACCATGAATCAGGAAGAAGCGTTGAAGACAGATATCACTCGTATTCGTTCATATCCACTTATCCGTGAGGGCGTTGCTGTTGCCGGTGCGATCTACGATGTAAAGACTGGAAAGATCGACTTTAAGAGTTACTGAGGATTGCTCCGTTTTATCGGCATCCTTGTAATCGGATAACTCAGATCGCTTAAGAATTCTTCAATCAACGCCTGGACAATGACAGGCTTTTCTTTCACAAGGCCATGTGAGGTTCCAGGAACAATTGCTAATTGGCCAAGAGGCAGACGCTCAAATAGATCGATTGTGTGATCGTGGCGAACGACATCATCATCGCCTGCCATCACAAGCACTGGACATTGAATAGTTGCCAGATCTGATTGTGAGATATCGGGTTCGAGTTTCCAGATTGCACTCATCTTTCTAATCTTCTCATCCAAAGTGTGCGGTGCATCAGGTGATGTTGTTGCATATTCATCACGATCTTCTTGGGCGATCGTGCCATCAAATTCTGGAAGCGGATGAATTCCGCTGTGATGGTAATTAGCCGCAATCGAAACGATTGATTTCACTAAATCTGGGCGCTTAATGGCAACCATCAGGGCGATATTTGCTCCATCGCTATAACCAATGAGATGGGCTGGCTCTTTAACTACATCTTCTAAATACTGGATGGCTTCATTGGTTTGAAATTCAAAGTGGAAGCTGCCATCGCGATCGCCGGTAAATCCGTGTCCAGTGCGGTCATAACCGAAAGCGTGGAAAGAGTCTTCAACTGCAGGAAGGATATTTTCATCCCAATGCGATGTCTGGCTAAGGCCGCCGTGCAGTAAGAGAACGGCTTCGCCATCTGCTGGCCATTCGTATGAGAAAACTTGGTGGCCGCGTAGATCGATATAGCCAGGCATCGTTACATGCTATCCATGATGTGACGGTTACCGCGATCAAATGTCAGGTAGTTCCATGTCCAATCGGCGATAGTGCCGACCTTGTTACGTCCACCTAAGAGATAGAACAAGTGGAGCCATAACCAGGCATACCACGCTGGAATTCCAGCCATCTTAAAGTTAGCAACCTGCACAATTGCTTTGTGGCGACCGATCGTTGCCATCGATCCCTTATCGCGATATTTAAATGCTTTCAGCGCTTTTCCTTGAGCTAGGCGAATAATTTGATCTGCAACAAAGCGACCTTGCTGCATCGCAACTGGTGCAACCTGTGGCAAGAAGCGACCATCTGCTCCTTTTGCACCAGAGATATCACCGATCGCCCAAACATATGGATAGTGCGCAACTGCAAGTGTTGGATCAACGTTGATTCGTGTTCCATCAAGTGGAAGGTTAAGTGCAGCACCTGCTGGCTCGCCCTTAACACCTGCGGCCCAGATTGTTACCTCTGATGGAATTGAATCTGCACCTTTAACTAAAATTGTGCGCGGTTTAACTTCTTGCACCGCAGTATTGAGTTTGACGGTAACGCCCATCTTCTCGAGATCGCGTTGAGCGCGCGCCGATAATTTAGGGTCGAACATCGGCAAGATTCGTGTGCCGGCTTCGATCAGGTAGATATCAATGTGTTCTGATGCATGCTTGTGATCGTTACGTAGTGGACCACGCACTAATTCTGCGATGGCACCTGCCATCTCAACGCCAGTTGGCCCACCGCCAATAACTGAGATGCTCAAACGAGTCTCATCTTCAAAGCGGCAGAGATCTTCAAAGCGACGCATAATCTCTGCGCGAATTGAGATAGCTTCGTGGACGTTCTTCATTCCAAGGCCAAATTCAGCAACTCCTGGAATTCCAAAGTCATTTGTGGCAGAGCCGAGTGCAACAACTAAGTGATCAAAGTCGAGTGATTCGCTGGAATCTAATTTGATTGACTTATTTTTGTGATCTACAGAAATCGGTGAACCCATGCGGAACTTAATCCCCTTTTTATTGAGGACACCGCGCACAGGATGGGCCACATGATCGGCGGCTAGGCCAGCCGTTGATACCTGATACAACAAAGGGAGGAAGGTCTGATAATTGTGGCGGTCGACAACGATCACATCGGCCTGACCGGCTAATGCGCGTGCGGTAGCTAGGCCGCCAAAGCCTGCACCGAGAATAACGACGCGAGGTCGTGTGGAAGTTGCCATGAGTGCAGTCTAGGCTCTCAGGTATGAATCCGAAGACTCAAAATCGCCTCTACCTCGTTACAGGTGCATCTGGCTATGTGGGCGGACGTTTGGTGCGCGATCTCTTAGAAGATGGCTGTGCTGTACGTATTTTGGTCCGTGATCGCAGAAAGATTTCAGGTCAACCGTGGGCACATTTAGTCGATGTCGTTGAAGGAAATGCAAATAGCCCAGCAGATTTACAGCGCGCTCTGACTGGAGTGCATACAACGTATTACCTACTTCATTCAATTAATGCAGGAACGCAATTTGATGAAGTCGAAGCAGAGATGGCGCAGAACTTTGCAGATGCCAGCGCGCATTGTGGCGTTTCACAAATTATCTATTTGGGCGGAATCGCCAACGATGAAAATCGCAGCAAGCATTTAGCATCACGAATGAATACTGGTGCGATCCTTGGTGCAGGAACTGTTCCTGTTCTCGAACTTCGTGCTGGAATCATTATCGGAAGTGGATCTGCATCCTTTGAGATGTTGCGCCATCTGACACACCGTCTGCCGATTATGACAACGCCTAAATGGGTCTCTAACCGCACCCAGCCCATTGGTATCCGCGATGTCCTCTATTACCTGCGTCAATGTGCGCAACTTGCAACACCTGTAAAGAAGGTCTGCGATATCGGTGGGCCACAAGTTCTTTCCTATGCAGACATGATGCAGAAATTTGCCCAACTATCAGGACTTCGCAAGCGTCTGATAATTCAAGTGCCAGTTCTTACACCAAAGCTTTCAAGCCTGTGGATCGGCTTTGTTACACCTGTGCCAATCTCACTTGCCAAGCCTCTGGTTGAATCACTAATTAGTGAAGTCGTTGCAGATCCAAAGAAATCAATTGATGCGCTGATTCCAAAGCCTCAAGAAGGTTTACTCACTGTAGAAGAGGCGATCAAGTTAGCGTTGACGAGAACTGCAGAACATAGCGTTGATACGCGCTGGTCGGATGCGGCATTTCCCTTTGCTCCATGGCAGAAAGCCCAAGGAGATCCAGATTGGGCAGGCGAGATGATGTTGCGCGATCTTCGGGTGCGCACGACCGATGTTCCTGCACATTTAATCTGGGAGCAGATCGAACGTATTGGTGGAGATAATGGTTGGTTTGGCGCAGGATGGCTCTGGTACTTGCGCGGATTACTCGATCGCATGTTAGGTGGCGTGGGTCTGCGTCGCGGTCGTCGCGATCCAGAACATCTTCGACTTGGAGATAGCGTTGATTTTTGGCGCGTTGAAGAGCTGACGAAGGGCTCGATGCTCCGTCTCTATGCCGAGATGATTCTGCCGGGTAAGGCGTGGCTGGAATTTCAAGTCAGTGAAGAAGATGGAAAGACAGTTCTTAGACAAGAGGCGCAATTTGCACCTCGCGGATTAGGTGGCCAGTTATATTGGTATGCAGTCCTTCCATTTCACATCTTTATCTTTCCAACAATGATGAGAAATGTTATTAAGAGCGCAAAGAGGCAGAGTCGCAGCAATGCATAAGTTCACACCCGAGGTCGAAGCGCTAGCTAATGAGATATTGGCCTATAGCCTTGAACGACTTAAATCAGATCCACCTTTAGATGGTCCGCGCAGTGCAGCAGATCTTTTTGCCGAAGTTGGTAACACCATTACCGAACGCGGACTTGGTGGCCGGGCAGCACTTGGCGTATTTACCGAAGTATTGGCAAAGGCTTGTATCTCAACAGATCACCCGCGTTACTTGGCATACATTCCATCTGCGCCTAGCGAATATGCAAGCCTTTTCGATCTCGTCGTTGCAGCAAGTGCGCTCTACGGCGGATCGTGGCAAGAAGGAGCAGGAGCTGTCTTTGCCGAAAACCAAGCGCTGCGCTGGCTCTCTGATTTAGCAGGTTTGCCAGAAAGTGCCGGTGGCGTCTTTGTACAAGGCGGAACCATTGGAAACTTATCGGCGCTCGTCACAGCCCGCGCAGATGCACGTGCAAAATTTCCTGATGTAAAGCGTTGGGCAATTGCCTGCAGCGCAGAGGCTCACTCATCTGTGGCATCTGCGGCTCAAGTAATGGATGTTGAACTTGTAACGATTGAACCGCGCGAGGATCTCCGTATTCATGGTGACGATATCGCTGCGGCAATTGATGCCTTTCACGCTGCAAGTGATGCGCGAGTCTGCGCCGTCGTTGCCACATCTGGAACTACAAACCTTGGCGTGATCGATGATCTCAAAGGTGCGGCTAAAGCTGCCCGCGATCGAAATATCTGGTTCCACGTAGATGGTGCTTACGGTCTTGCCGGTTTATGCGCGCCATCTGTGCGAGCAAAGTTTGATGGCGTTGAACTATGTGATTCCTTTATCGTCGATCCACATAAGTGGCTCTTTGCTCCTTATGATGCCTGCGCACTTGTCTATCGCAACCCCGAGATCGCGCGCATCACACATACACAACATGCTTCCTATCTCGATGCGCTACATGATGGATCGTGGAGTCCTTCAGATTATGCAATTCAATTAACGCGACGCACTCGTGGTCTTCCATTCTGGTTCTCACTTGCTGCAGCCGGTACAGATGCCTATCGCGATGCAGTTGAAGATTCATTACGCGTTGCAAAGGATGCTGCTGAACTTATTAAGGCACACCCCAACCTTGAACTCTTGCGC
>WLGP01000061.1 GCA_009703165.1 Actinomycetota bacterium
AGCAAAGGTCGAGGCTCTTTCGATCGCGCACTCGCTTCGTCAGAGTGGGCTTCGTGTCGAGATTGCCTTTGGAGATCGCGCCCTCAAGGGAGCGATGAAGGCTGCAGATAAGTCAGGTAGCGCTTATGCAATCGTCATAGGGGATTCCGAATTGGCGTCTGGCTCTGTCGAGCTCAAGCGCATGAAGGATGGAGAACTTTCCTCCGTTAAGATAGGCGAGTTGGAGAGTGCGCTTACGTCGGTCTCGTAGTTCGAAATAGAGTCGCTCCCAGAGTTCAATTAAAAAACCAAGGTTCAACTGAAGAAAGTAGTCAGAAGCAATGATTCGTACCCATGATGCTGGATCCCTTCGTGCCTCTCACGCAGGCCAGACAGTCACACTCGCTGGTTGGGTTGCCCGCCGTCGCGATCATGGTGGAGTTGCTTTCATCGATCTACGTGATGCGACAGGCTCTGTTCAGGTCGTTATTAGAGATGAAGTTTTAGCTGGATCACTGCGCGCCGAATGGTGTCTGGCAATTACTGGTGAAGTGGTTGCTCGCCCTGCAGGAAATGAGAATGAGGCTCTTCCTACCGGTGCTATCGAAGTTATGGGAGATGCGGTTACCGTTTTAAGTGAATCAGCACCGCTGCCTTTTCCAGTTGATACAGGTGTTGAAGCTGATATTTCAGAGGAAGTTCGCCTGCGCTACCGTTACTTGGATCTGCGCCGCGAGGGACCAGCCTCGAATCTGCGACTTCGTTCACGTGTGACATCTGCAATTCGTCGCGCCATGGATGACTTGGATTTCCTTGAGATTGAAACGCCATATCTGACTCGTTCAACGCCAGAAGGCGCCCGTGACTTTCTTGTTCCGGTACGTCTTCAGCCAGGTAGTTGGTATGCGCTACCGCAATCACCACAGCTCTTTAAGCAGTTGCTCATGGTTGCTGGAATGGAACGTTATTACCAAATAGCACGCTGTTTCCGCGACGAAGATTTTCGCGCCGATAGACAACCAGAGTTCACTCAACTTGATATCGAGATGTCATTTATCGATCAAGCAGACATCATCGCAGTTGCCGAAAAGATTCTTGTAGATATTTGGAAAGATAGCGTTGGCTACACAATTCCAACTCCGATTCCTCATATGACTTATAAGGATGCAATGAACCGATTTGGTTCAGATAAGCCTGACCTACGTTTTGAAAACGAACTTGTCGAAGTAACCGAATTCTTCGCCAAGACACCGTTTAGAGTTTTCCAAGCAGATTATGTGGGCGCAGTTGTTATGCCGGGTGGAGCCAACTCACCTCGTCGTGAGCTCGATGCCTGGCAGGACTGGGCTAAGGCTCGTGGCGCAAAGGGCCTTGCATACATTCTCCTCAATGAAGATGGCACTCTCGGTGGTCCAGTCTCAAAGAATATTTCTGAAGAAGAGCAGGCAGGCATCGCAGCAGTTGTGGGTGCTAAGAATGGCGATGCAATCTTCTTTGCCGCAGGTGAGCGCGCAGCATCACAAGCCCTCCTTGGCGCTGTTCGCCTGGAAATTGGTAAGCGTTGCAATCTGATTGAAGAGGGTGCTTGGAAGTTCTTGTGGGTTGTCGATGCCCCAATGTTTGAACCAACAGATAACGGGGGATGGACAGCAGTTCACCATCCATTTACTGGACCTAAGCCGGAGTTTGCTCAGACTTTCTCAACTGATCCTGCAAACGCTCTCGCCTATGCATACGACATTGTTCTCAATGGAACAGAGCTTGGCGGTGGATCAATTCGTATTCACGATAAAGAGATTCAACGTGAAGTCTTCCGTGTCATTGGCCTGAGCGACGAGGAAGCAAATAGCAAGTTCGGATTCTTACTCGAGGCCTTTAACTACGGTCCACCACCACACGGTGGAATCGCCCTAGGACTAGATCGCGTCTGCGCTCTCTTAACCGGAAGCGATTCGATTCGTGAAGTTATTGCATTTCCAAAGACTGCCAGCGGTGGCGACCCATTAACGGGTGCCCCAACTCCAATTACTGCAGCCCAGCGCAAAGAGAGTGGAATGGACTTCAAGCCAGAAACACCCGCCTCATAGGGCGATCGGGTAGGCTTACAGATATTCACTCTTCTGTGATGAGTAGCGAAAGGTATTAACCATGGGTCCAGGCGGAATTGCAACAATTATTGCTGCGCTCTCTCTATTGGCCATCGCTATCGCCCTTGCCTACACAGTAATTCGCGTTGGACGCTTCATCGATGAAGCTAGGGTCTCGCTTAAAGTTCTCACCGAAGATACCGCTCCTCTCATTATTGAATCCACTCGCACGCTTGAACTGATCAATAGTCCGCTTGAATCGTTTGCAAAGATCACCAAGAATGTAGAAGAGGTAACAACGAAAGTTACCGAGACTGCCACTGATTTGATGGATAAAGGTGGCCCTGCAGTAAAAGTTGCTGGTGCTTTGATTACCGCAGCCCAAGCAGGTAAGGCGCGCTCTAAGAAGAAGAAGGCTGAGTGAATTTAATTCGTGGAATCGGCAGAGATCCGCGCACGTTGGCTGCGCTTTTTTGAATCAGGTAACTCTCAAGGGTTAGAGCACACCGTTGTTCCATCCGCATCCCTGATTGCAGATGATCCAAATCTCCTTTTAGTAAACGCCGGAATGGTTCCCTTTAAGCCATTCTTTCTCGGCGAAGTAACTCCTCCATACAAGCGCGCAACATCGGTGCAGAAATGTGTTCGCACACTTGATATCGATGAAGTTGGAAAGACCACTCGCCATGCCTCTTTCTTCCAGATGTGCGGAAACTTCTCCTTCGGTGATTACTTTAAAGAGGGTGCAATCGCACTTGCGTGGGAGTTGCTGACAAAACCTGTTTCAGAAGGTGGATACGGATTCCCAGAAGAACGACTATGGGTCACCGTCTACCTCGATGATGACGAGGCTGCAGATATCTGGCATAAGAAGATGGGCGTTCCGAAAGAACGTATTCAGCGTCGCGACATGGCAGATAACTTCTGGTCGATGGGCGTACCTGGTCCATGTGGCCCTTGCTCTGAAATTTATTACGATCGCGGCCCTGCATACGGTATCGATGGTGGCCCTATCGCAGATGAGAATCGTTACCTAGAGGTCTGGAACCTCGTCTTTATGCAGAACGAACGTGGCGCCGGTGGTGGAAAAGATGGCTATCCAATTCTTGGCGAACTCCCTGCAAAGAGTATTGATACCGGCTTAGGTCTTGAGCGTATGGCTGCCTTGTTGCAAGGCGTTGAGAATATCTATGAAATTGATACAACGATGCAGATTCTTTCTCGCGCTAGTGAGTTATCTGGCGTCAAGTACGGCAAGAGTGAGAAGTCTGATGTTTCACTTCGAGTCATTGCAGATCACGCTAGAACTGCAGCAATGCTTATCGGTGATGGAGTGACTCCAGGTAACGAAGGCCGTGGTTATGTCTTGCGCCGCATGATGCGCAGAACAATTCGCAATATGCGCCTACTGGGAACAAATGATCCAAGCATGGCTTCACTGACACAGGCTGCTATCGGTGCGATGGGGCCTCAATATCCTGAGCTGGTTACAGATTCAGCGCGCATCCTTGCGGTGAGCACATCCGAGGAAGAGAGCTTCCTGCAAACGCTTAAGAGCGGCACAACGATCTTTGATATGGCTGCCAGCGCAGTTAAGGCGACGAAATCAACTCAGATGAGTGGCGATGATGTCTTCAAACTCCACGATACCTACGGATTCCCATTTGATCTCACTCTTGAGATGGCGCGTGAAGTTGGCTTAGAGGTAGATGAAGCAGGCTTTACACGATTGATGAAAGAGCAACGCGATCGCGCTAAGGCTGATGCCCGTGCAAAGAAGAGCGGTCACACAGATCTCTCTGAATATAAGAAGATTGCTGATGCATCGGGAGCCACTGAGTTTATTGGCTATACCCACACCAGCTCTGAGTCGCTCATCAATGCAATTGTTGTAGATGGCGTAAGTAAGAAGAGCGCTGAGGCAGGAGATGAGGTTGAGATCATTCTCGATCGCACTCCTTTCTATGCAGAAGGCGGCGGCCAACTCGCAGATGGCGGAACAATCACGCTCTCTAGCGGCGCCGTCATTGAAATTGATGATGTGCAGAGCCCGGTTCCAGGTCTCTCCATTCACCGCGGACGAGTTGCATCCGGCTCTGTTGAGGTTGGCAATCAAGCTTTGGCGGCGATCGACAATGAACGTCGTAACGCAATCTCTCGCGCCCACACTGCAACACATATGGTCCATAAAGCATTTAGAGAGATTCTTGGAGAGACTGCGACTCAAGCAGGTTCTGAGAACTCGCCTGGTCGCTTCCGCTTTGATTTCCCGGCAACAGGAGCGCTCTCTGAAGGCGTCCTTGATGAAGTTGAGTCTCGCGTCAACACCTTGCTTCTTGATGATCTAGAAGTAAGCGCTGAAGTGATGTCACAAGATGAGGCGAAGAAGCTCGGCGCAATGGCGCTCTTTGGCGAGAAGTACGGCGATCGCGTTCGCGTTGTGAGCGTAGGCGATTGGGCGCGCGAGCTCTGCGGAGGAACTCACGTTCATCGCTCTGGCCAACTTGGTGTTGTGAAGCTTCTCTCCGAAGCATCCATTGGAGCAGGTGTTCGTCGCGTTGAAGCCCTCGTCGGTGCAGATGCCTATCGATTCTTGGCCCGTGAACATATTCTTCTCAACTCACTGACTTCGATTATTAAGGGTGCTCGCGTTGAGGAACTTCCAGCGCGTATCAATGATCTTGTATCAAAGATGCGAGATATTGAGAAAGAACTCTCAACGCTACGAACTGCTGCAGCGCTAGAGAGCGCAGGATCTCTCCTTGCGCAGGCAAAAGTCATCGCCGGAACAACTGTTGTCATGGGATCTCTTGCAGATGGAATTGCTGCAGATAATCTTCGCCAGATTGCTCTCGATCTCCGCGCTCGAAATAGCAATTCGGTTGTAGCCCTTACTAGCGTTGTTGAAGATAAGGTCGTTCTGGTAGTCGCAGCAAGTGATGCCGCTCGCGATAGTGGTGTAAAGGCCGGTGCTCTCGTCAAACTCGGCAGCTCCATTCTTGGCGGCGGCGGCGGTGGTAAAGATGATTTCGCACAAGGTGGCGGTAGCGATCGCAGCAAGATATCTGCAGCCCTTGATGCGATCGAACTAGCGATCGCAGGTAAATAATGTCGCGGCTGGGTCGTCGACTCGCCTTTGATTTTGGAGATACCCGTATTGGGGTTGCAGTCTGTGATCCAGATGGAATTCTGGCTACCCCTCTCTCATTTCTCCTCACCAAAGATCCAGCGTTGAAGCAGAAGTTATCTGATCTCTTTAACGAGTATGAGCCTTCGAAAATTTATGTTGGGTATCCACTACATCTCTCGGGCGGGGAATCATCTTCTAGCGAGAAAGCAGAGAAATTTGCGCAGATGGTTGGGCAAATCTCATCGCAACCAGTTGAGTTAGTTGATGAGAGGTTAACGACATCGACTGCCTCGGCATCGCTTTCACAAGCAGGGATTAAAGCTCGGGATCAACGGGGGCTGATCGATTCACAAGCAGCGGTACTTATTTTAGAACAAGGACTCTTACGTGATCGTGGCTAGAAGGCCGTTGCTGCGCGTGATTGCAGCGTTAATCGCCAGCGTTCTCATCATCTTCCTTATCTCTGTTGTCAATGGCGGACCGAAAGCAGCGCCAGATTTTGAATGTACGAGCAACGGTGGCAAACGTGTAGCCATTGATATCTCATCGGGGGAGACCGGCAGTCAGATCGCTCAAGAGCTCTTTGACAAGGGCGTTGTGAAATCATCACAAGCATTCTTTAGAGTTGCAGTTTCTGACTCTCGATCACAATCAATTGCACCTGGAACACACCTGATTGATCGAGAAATCTGCGCAACCGACGCCCTAGAGCAGCTCCTTGATAAAGATCGCATTGCAGGCCTGATTCCGATCATTGAGGGCACGAGGGCATCTGAAGTCAAGAAACTCTTCGTCGCAGCCGGTTACTCTGCGCAAGAAGTTGATTTAGCATTTAAGAATCTAACGATTCGAAAGCCATTTACAACTATCGAGGGGCTACTTTTCCCAGCGCTATATAGTTTTGCAAACGGAACTAAGGTTGTTGATGCTCTCAATGTGATGACAACCCGCGCATACT
>WLGP01000062.1 GCA_009703165.1 Actinomycetota bacterium
CTTAGCTAACGCCCTTGCTGGAAAAGATCTCGATATTCGTAACTCTGAGATGCTAATTAATGTCAGCGCTCGTGCTGCATGGAACCGTCGTGGAGATGGTGCACCAACTGCGCGAGAATATGATTTGAAATCTGTCTTCATCCACGAGATGGGCCACGGCTTAGGTTTTCTCTCAAATGATGTCTATGACGATTTCTCTGGCTTTGGATCGATTGAACAACCAACCCCATTTGATGCATTTGCACAGACATCTGACGGAAGACGATTGGCAGATCTGCCATCGCCATCTATAGAACTAGGTAAAGCGCTCCGTTCCCCGCTCTATTGGGCCGGTGAAAAGGCGATAGCGGCTAATGGTGGCGTAAAGCCTCTTCTCTACACACCAACTGCATATGAAGTTGGATCATCTGTAAGCCACCTTGATGAAAAACTATTCACCAACGCCGGTAGCGATTCAGTGATGACTCCCAATCTCGATGCAGGTGAAGTATTTGCCGGACCTGGCCCTCTTCTTCTAGCAATGATGGCTGATATGCGTTCTAAGCCTCCAGTAGGTATTGCAGTTGAGTTGCCGCAGGCGGTGCGCAATCCTCAAGCGATCATCGGTGAGTCATCTGCAATTGTGAAGTGGGATGCACCGGCCAATCTACGTACTGCCCAAATTACTGCCTACACGGTGAAGAATCTCAGAACTGGTGCAGAGAAAAGCAGTACCACGAGCCCTCTTCTCATCACTGGGCTCAAGAATGGAACGAGTTACACATTTTCAATTGTTGCAAATAACTCACTTGGATCATCTCCTGCTGCAACAACAGATGTCGTTACACCGCAGCCATCCTGGAAATCAGCAATTATCGATCCCAATGTTGAGCCAGCTCATATTGCAACGACTACCTTCAATAAGAGGCCAACGATTGTCTATTCCAACGGTGTAAATGGCGTTCTCAAGATGGCAATCTGGAATGGTCTGACATGGAGAAAGACCACGATCGATGGTGCCGGTGGAACAAATCGCACATCGCATGAGATTACAAGCCCTATCTCACTCTGCATTAGCGGCACGGGTACAACTCAGAAACTCCATATGTTCTACGCAGATGGAGTCGATCAAGATCTTCGCCATGCAACCTTTGATGGAAAGAATGTATCCGTTGAAGTTGTTGATGGAAATGGACCATCTGTAAATAAGTATGAGGATCCTGTCCGTGTTCGTACGGCAAGTGATGTCAGCATTTCAAATGCCTGTGTCGTTACACCTTTAGGAATTCAAGTCTTCTACCGTGATGAGTCGCAAGGCATTCTCCTCGGTGCATACAAGTTCAATAACTCGAGTCGATGGAGCTATGAGCTCGTCGATGGCGATCGCAAGACAGATGGGCGCACAACAGGCGATGTTGCCTTCCACCTTGCAGCAGGATTTGATGGCAAGAAGACATACGTTCTCTACGACTCAGTCCTAGTCATTAACCAGCGAAAAGAGGCGACATCTGGAGCTATTCGCCTTGCTACACGTAACGAGATTGATCCAAGCAAGTGGGCCTTTAGAACACTTGAAGAGTCAGGCGAAGCACTTGCGATGACAGGGTATGACGTAGCGCTATCTGTGACTACAAAGGGTGCCTTTGCGATGTGGCTAGGTGCTTCAAGTACATCAATTCCAAAGCCGAATCAGATACGTACTGCTGTAATCGCCCCAACGTTAAATATCAAAACTTATGACACCTCTAAGTTTGGTACTCCAAATCGTTGGATGCGAACAACTGCAAACTCGGCGCTCTTTAACTGTGAAGATCGCCTCTGTTCAATCGACTATGCCACAAAGAAAATCTCGCTGGTTTCAGCCAGTAGCGCCATCAATGGCACAAGCGGGCGATGGCTCACACTTGATGGAAAGACGATTGTGATTGCCAATATCAATGGCAATTTAGCTCTTGCTAGACCTTAGCCTTTAAAGATTCCAGTCGGGCTAACTACGATCAAGCCAACTCCTGAGATAAATGAGATTGCATCTGCGCTCTTTATCTGTGAAGCCTTAAGAGCCTGAGTGATCACACCCTTGTTATCAAAGCGTAGAACGATTGGCGTCGCACTCGTTGGTCTCCACCCAGTTACTCCTGAAATACTCGAAGTGGAGTTAAAGAGCGCATAATGTGAGCCGTTAGCCCCAGTAGTTGCACGTTGGGCACCACTGGAAGGAAGTCTTAATGTCCATGTTGGGGCAAAGCTTGAATTGAATTTGGTAAAGGCGGTCTCGTTCTTTCCGCCGGCTTTTACATCGCCTACCAAGAAAATTGTCGAGGTTGCGCCGACCCAAGATCTAGTTGCTCTATTTGCAGAGCTGCGTACAACGTTGGTGAGAGCACCGCTCTTATTCACTTTGGCGAGAATTCCATCGCGGCTTCCTGCTAATCGTTTTCCGGCAAGAGTTTCGCTACTTGAACCGTAGATGTTGGCCGATCCATCGCTATTGCGAAATACATGGGTGAAGGAGCTTTTAGCAGTACCAATTGGCTTTGAGGTAGTGAACTTTCCTGACGGGGTAACGTTGACGATCACAGTACCTGCCCCACGATCGCCAAGAATTGTCATTCCTGTGCTTGTATGCGAAATAGAGGTGATCAGCATCGGCGCTGTTGGAGTATCGCTCTGTGTTGCTACGAGAGAGCCAGTTGGTGAGACCTTCCAGACCGTAATTGCGCTGAGATCGTTTCGCACATTTGTAACTGGTTCAACGATAACGTCGTCAACATTGGTCGCAGGCGCAGTCGCGGTAACTGTTTCAGTGGCAATGCTTGCCGCCGACATTCCAGCAAGCCAGATGGTTCCATCTTTATCAGTTGCTGCAGCCATTGCGATCTGATCGGCAAATCCTTCAAGCGTTAACTTCCAACGCTCAACGCCGGCAAAATCAAGAGAAGTCAGTTGAACTTTCTTCTCGGCGTTAGAAAAGATTGTGATGCCCTGAGGTGAAATTACTGCGCCTTCATATTCTGCAATCGCGCTGACCTTCGAGATCTCTGTTGCCGCAACGCTCTTTGGAGCAGCCGATGCGGGAAGAACGCTCAGTACAAGAGCGACGATAACTAGGGGGAAAATTCTCTTCATATCAGGCCAATTCTTGCGAACGATCGCGCGCTGCCTTCATCGCTCGGGCAACGATCTCGGTGAGATGATCTTCTGAGAATGAGGCAAGAGCCGCCGCTGTTGTTCCGTTAGGGCTAGTTACCTTTTCACGCAATGTTGTTGGTGAATCTCCACTGTTCTGCAGAAGAGCTGCTGATCCGACAATTGTTTGAATAGTAAGAGTTGTGGCATCGCTGCGAGAAATCCCAAGTGCCACAGAACCCTCAATCATTGCTTCTACAAATGCAAAGAAGTAGGCAGGACCTGATCCACTTGTTGCAGTAATTGCATCCTGAAGAGATTCATCAACCTCAACGGCAACGCCTGCTGCAGAAAGTAGAGATGCAACGAAAGCTTTCTGATCACCGCTAACGCCCTGGCCAAATGAATACCCTGCTGCGCCGAGACCGACCGATGTTGGGGTGTTAGGCATGATGCGCACAATCGGTTGGCTGTGTCCTAGGCCATTAGCTATGAATGAGATCGTCTTTCCTGCAGCAAAGCTCATAACGAGTGCGCTCTTATTGATCGCCGGCGCAATCTCGCTTAAGAGAGCCTGCATATCTTGTGGCTTAACCACTAAGAGAATGAGATCGCTTCCAGCAACTGCCTCGCTAAGCGGCGATTGAGTAATTCCATATCGAGCAATAAGTTCGTTGCAACGATCCTCGCGCTTTTCCACGATTGCAATAGATGGCCCAGCCACTCCGGAGCGGATAAGAGCTGCGATGAGAGCCTCGCCCATCACCCCGGCACCGATCACTGCGACCTTCTGCTGATTAGCCATAGGCATAGAGTACGCGTAGGCTCTGCGACTATGTCTGAAGTTAAACCAGGATTTGCCCGCGACTGGGTCGAGTTTGCCGATCCCAATGATGACTCTGAGATCTTTAAATGCGATCTCACCTGGCTAACATCTAATTGGACTTGTATCTATGGCGATGGCTGCCAAGGCGTCTTTAAAGATCGTCCCAATGATGGATGTTGTACCGAAGGTGCGATGTACTCAGATGAAAATGATGAGAAGCGCGTTCAACTTGCAGCCCAACACCTGACACCGTCAATGTGGCAGTTCTACGAAGAGGCTCGCCCAAAGAAGCCAGGCGGACAACTTCGTATTACAGATTTAGATGAAGATAACGAGCGCAAAACTCGTACAGTTAACGATGCGTGTATCTTCCTTAACCGCAAAGGATATGAAGCAGAGGGATTTACTGGATCTTTCGGTTGCGTTCTTCACCATTTGGCGCAGAAAGAGAATCGCCACTTCGTTGAAACTAAACCAGATGTATGTTGGCAGTTGCCGCTTCGTCGTAGCTTTGAAGAGCGTGAAGTTGGCGAGCGCGAATATTCAGTGACTGTAATCGGCGAATACGAGCGCCTTGGATGGGGCGATGGCGGAGATGATTTCGATTGGTACTGCACAAGCAATACCGAAGCTCACGTCGGTAGCGAACCTGTCTACATCTCTAATCGTGCAGAGCTGATCGCTCTCATGGGGCAAGGCGCCTATGACATTCTGGCTAAGCATTGTGATCTACGCGTGCAGGGAATTAAAGATGCCCAGGCCCGTAGCCTGCCGCTCTTTGTAATCCAGCACCCAGCAACACTTCAAGCCGGCAAGTAGAGCGCTCGTCATACCTTTGCCTTAGGCTCACCTCATGGCCAAGGTTGAGAAAGATCCATTCCGCTGTAGCGAATGCGGTTGGACATCCCAGAAATGGGTAGGTCGCTGTGGCGAATGCCAAGCATGGGGCTGCGTAGAAGAGATTGCCGCGCCTAAGAAACTCTCACTTGTTGCCGGATCTGTCTCTCACGCTGCAACACCTATCGGCGATGTTGATCTGAGTTCGGCACGAGCTCGTCCAACAGGAGTCAGCGAACTCGATCGCGTACTAGGCGGTGGCTTAGTTCCAGGTGCTGCGATCTTATTGGCCGGTGAACCAGGCGTTGGAAAATCAACTCTCCTCTTATCAGTTGCCGCCCAAACTGCGGCAAAGGGAATGAGCGCGCTCTATATCAGCGGTGAAGAGTCAGCATCACAAGTACGTCTTCGCGCAGAACGAATCAACGCCGTTGATCCACAATTATTTCTAGCATCTGAGACAGATCTTGGCGCAGTGATCGCCCATATCGATGCGGTCAAGCCAGCGCTCTTGATTATCGATAGCGTGCAGACAATTGGAAGTTCTGCAGCAGATGGTGCACCAGGTGGAGTTACTCAAGTTCGCGAAGTTGCCGGCGCTCTTATCCGTATCTGTAAGGATCGCGATATCACCTTATTACTTGTCGGCCATGTGACTAAAGATGGCTCAATTGCCGGCCCCCGACTTCTTGAACATATCGTCGATGTTGTTCTCCAATTTGAGGGCGAACGTCACTCACGTCTCCGTCTTATCCGCGCCATTAAGAACCGCTTTGGCGCAAGTGATGAAGTGGGTTGTTTTGATTTAAGTGATACTGGAATCGAATCAGTTATCGATCCCACTGGGCTCTTCACATCGCGCCACACCGAACCTGTTCCTGGAACATGTGTCACCGTGACTCTCGAAGGGCGACGTCCGCTTCTTGCTGAGATTCAGGCACTTGTCAGCGCAGGTCGTGAAAGTGATTTTGGAAATGCACGCCGCGTTACTAGTGGTCTTGACTCAGCTCGCACATCGATGACCTTGGCAGTTCTTGAACTTCGCGCCGGAGTGCGCGTCGGTGGTCGCGATGTCTATGCAGCAACTGTTGGCGGTATGAAGATGTCTGAACCTGCTGCAGATTTAGCGCTGGCGCTAGCTGTTGCATCTGCGGCAAAGGCCCTTGCTCTACCTTCAGATTTAGTTGCTATCGGTGAAGTTGGTTTAGCTGGTGAGATTCGCAAGGTCAGTGGAGTCTCGCGCCGATTAGCAGAGGCCCATCGCCTTGGCTTTAAGAAGGCCCTTGTTCCTGCAGGTAGCGATGTAAAGATTGATGGGATGGAGATTTATGAAGTCTCGCGCCTTGATCAAGCACTTAAAAGGGTTGCGA
>WLGP01000063.1 GCA_009703165.1 Actinomycetota bacterium
AAAGATCGATGACATCTTTAGAGGTCGCGTCTTTGCCGTCTATGACGTCGTTGTAAATTTCGCAATCGTCTTTGGCGCACTCCTTGCAGCAGTACTGCTTCCAGCCAATGGAGATACCTGGACTCTGCCAACGGTTGTTGGAATTGGATATCTTGCAACATCGCTGATTATCTTGCGACCTGCAAAATTCTTTATCCGTTCTTCTTAGCCCACCAATCAAGCAACAACTCGGTCGCCTTCTCTTTTCCAAGCGGGCCTTGATCCATACGTAATTCAAGTAAGAAATCTAACGCTCGACCGACATCGGCCCCAGGTTTTATTCCAAGAAGTGACATCACCTCTGCGCCATCAAGGTCTGGGCGAATCTTTGAGAGCTCTTCCTGCTCCATCAAGATTGCGATGCGATCTTCCAAACTGTCATAGGTTGCAGCAAGGCGAGCTGCCTTTCGCGCATTACGAGTAGTGCAATCAGCGCGAGTAAGTACATGTAAATGTGTCAGCAAAGGCCCGGCATCTCGCACATAGCGACGAACGGCAGAGTCGGTCCATTCGCCATCGCCATAGCCATGAAAACGTAGGTGGAGAGCGATCAACGTTTCAACTTCTTCAATGACCTCACCGCTAAAGCGCAGCGCCTTCATTCGCGACTTTGCAAGGCGGGCACCAACAACTTCGTGGTGGTGGAAGGAGACTCCGCCGCCTTCTAAAAGCGCGCGGGTCTTTGGCTTTCCAATGTCATGTAATAACGCAGCAAGGCGAATCACAAGGTTTGGTCCGCCAAGGCGATGCTCAAGTTCAATCGCTTGCTCCAAGACAGTAATTGAGTGTTCGTATACATCTTTATGGTGATGATGTTCATCGACTTCAAGGCGCAACTTTGGAATTTCAGGAAGAGCAATATCGGCTAGCCCTGTCTCAACCAAGATTGTAATTCCCGTGCGCGGCTTTGGCGACATCAATAACTTTGTGATTTCATCGCGGATGCGCTCTGCAGAGATAATCTCTAAACGCGCAGCCATATCTTTCATCGCTTGCAGTACTTCAGGTGCGATCTCAAAGTTAAGTTGACTTGCAAAACGAGCAGCGCGGAGCATGCGCAGAGGATCATCGCTAAATGAATCTTCAGGTTTGCCAGGTGTACGTAGAACTTTCTTTGCAAGATCTACAAGGCCATCAAAGGGATCGATAAATTGTGGCGCTTTTCCAGTGAGTTCTAGCGCCATTGAGTTAACGGTGAAATCTCGTCGCGAGAGATCACCTTCAATTGATGTTCCATATGTCACATCTGGTTTACGTGAATCGCTGTTGTAACTTTCGCTGCGATATGTTGTTACTTCAACAGTTGTATCGCCACGTTTTGCTGCGACAGTTCCAAATTCAATTCCGGTATCCCAGACATTCTCTGCCCACTTTTGTAGAATTTTCTTCGTCTCAAGTGGCGGCGCACTCGTTGTGAAATCAAGATCATTTCCTAGTCGTCCGAGTAAGGCATCGCGCACAGGTCCACCAACGAGGGCGAGAGTAAAACCTTTCTCTTTAAATGCTCCAGCCAAAGAGCTAGCAAGTGGCGCCCGCTCAATCAGGGATGCAATAGCCATCTCACCGGCAGCGCTGAGGCCTGCCTGTGAGGCTGGTGGATTTTGGGGCGAAGACATAATGGCTAAGGCTAGCCGTGAGCACTACCCTTATGGGATGAACCCGGCACCTAGTGCGGGCAGCGAAGGCATTAAGAAGAAGCGAAGGCGCAAGCGTCCCGCTCATCGCGCCCCACAGAATTTAAATTCTGGCGAGCAGCAGAAGAACGCTCCAGAGAAGAAGAAACCCTCTGGACCTCGTCCTCCCTATGCAAAGCGAGTCGATGAAGTCAGCGCAGGCGGACTTGTCATCGATGCAACAAAGACAAAGGGCTTACTTATTGGTCGCCGCGATCATAAAGATGCAACAGGCCAACGCATTCTCTGGTCGCTACCAAAAGGCCATATTGAAGAGGGTGAAACTCCTGAACAAGCTGCGATCCGCGAGGTAGCAGAAGAGACTGGCATTACCTCCGAGATTGAGCGCTCTCTTGGCGTTATTGATTTCTGGTTTATGGCCGGCGGAAAACGAATTCATAAAACAGTTCACCACTTTCAATTTAAAGAAACTGGCGGTTTATTAGCTGCACAGGAGAGCGAAGTAGATGAGGTGGGTTGGTTCCCACTCGCCGACATAGTTGGCCTCTTGGCATATCCAGATGAGAAGAAGTTAATCGCTCGCACCAAGGCATCTGAGGTAGAGCAATGAGAAAGTTAGCATCGCTCTCATTTGTCATTGTTCTCATCGCTTTAATCTCACCTCATAGCGCGCAGGCTGCCGAACAGCGAATTGAGATGATTGAACGGCCACACCAATTAATCAGTGGTGAATTTGTCGATGATGAACTTGCAACACTGTTGACTCCTGAAGGTCGCTTAGGTTCACTGGTCTACACACCGAAGATCGCACAAGCACATTGGTTTATCGATGCTGCACTTATCGATGAAGTTGCCGATATGGCAGATGGGTATGAACTTGCCAGCAACGAAGATGGCGTCGGTGTTGAAGTTGCAGCCGCATGGCTCGAACAGTTAAAGATTGCAACCGTTGGCGCGAAGGTCACTCCACTTGCATATGGCAATCCAGATTTAAAGTTGGCAAAGCGTTTAGCCCCTAGTGAATTAGCCTTCTATTACACATTTGGTGCAGAGCGCCTGAGCTTTCACTTAGCTCGACCTATTGCGGTAGATAAGGCTGCATGGCGATCTACGACTTCTAAACTCAGCGGCCCGCTTCGCAAAAACTACACAGTTAATCGTCAAGCGATTTCAAAGTTAACATCAGTTGTCAGCGCACCAGAACTTCAACTCTTCCGCGCTCGATTGGCAATTCTTCTCTCGCCATCAATTAATGGTCCAACATCAGCAGTTTTTGCTGCTAACGCGTTAGATGGAGTTGCCGCCCAGCAGAGTAAGTTGCGAGTAAATCCCGGTAAGTACGCGTTGACTTCTGAATCAGGAAAAGTTCCATTGACTCTCGTTAATGGTTTCTCCACTGAGGTAAAGGTCAATCTGATATTTCGCGCCTCAAATATTCGCGTCATTGTCGATGATCTGCGTGAAGTAACACTTGCCCCACAATCGCGCACACAGTTGGCGTTGCCATATACCGTGATTACATCGGGTGCGACACAAGTAAATGCAGTGCTGACAAACTCCAAGGGGCAGTGGCTTGGCCCATCATCGCGACTTTCGTTGAGCATGACTCTTATCGATTCCAGAGTGGCGTGGTTTACAACCGCGGCTGCAGTTCTACTCTTTATCGGTGCCGGCGCACAGACATATCGCCGCATTAGAAAGGGGCGTGCATGAAAAATAATGAACTCTTCCGCGCCTCTGGAATTATGGCGATCGGAACGATCCTTTCGCGAATTACAGGATTCTTCCGCGCGATCTTAGCTGTCGCTGTTTTAGGGACTGCTCTCCTTGCAGATACCTACAACGTGGCAAATACGATGCCGAATATTCTCTACAACTTACTTGTAGGTGGAGCCCTTACTGCAATATTTGTTCCACAACTTGTTCGTTCATTTCAAGATGAAGATGGTGGAGATGGTTTTGCTTCACGGTTAGTGACAACAATCTCTGGAATCTTGTTACTTCTCGTTCTTGTCGGAGTGATCTTTGCACCGGCTCTTGTGCGTTTATATGCTCCAGAGTTTTCAACTCCCGGCTTTGAGGCAGAGAACCAGATTGCTATCGCCTTTACCCGTTACTGCCTGCCGCAGATCTTCTTCCTTGGCCTCTTTACGATGCTTGGACAGGTAGCTAATTCACGTGGCTCTTTTGCGCCGTTAATGTGGGCGCCGATCGCCAATAACCTCGTTGTGATTGCAGTCTTTGCAGGGGTTCTGATCCTCCAAGAGTCACTGACAATCGGCACGATTACAGATTTCCAAATTCAACTACTTGGCTGGGGAACAACTCTAGGAATCATCGTGCAGGCGCTGATCCTGATCCCGGTTGTAAAACGGTCAGGCATTCACCTGAAGATTCGCTTTGGTCTACATGGTCTAGGTAAATCATTCTCACTTGCTGGGTGGACTCTGGTCTATGTATTGATCTCTCAATTGGGTTATCTCGTTACCGTCAATGTGGCAACAAGTGCTGCAGTACGTAGCGCGCAAGAAGGCGTTACAACCGGTGTTGGTTTTACTCCATTTACCAGCGCTTACTACATCATGTTGCTGCCATACTCGATCGTCACTATTTCAATTGTGACTGCGTTGCTACCTCATCTTTCAAAACTTGCCATTGAGAAGAATATTGAAGAGGTTCGCAAACAACTTATCCGTGCAATCAAGATGGTCGGTGTTGTTACCGTTCCAAGTGGCGTTGCACTCTTCTTCTTTGGTCCGATGATGACTGAAGCTCTCTACTTTGGAATCTCTCTCGAAGATTCGCGCTACATTGGTCAGGTTCTCTCAGCGCTGAGCCTTGGTCTCGTTGCATTCTCCATTAACTTGATTTTGATCCGCGGCTTTAACGCCTTTGAAGATACCCGCACCCAGGTCGTCTCAATTCTGATCATCAATATTATTTCGGTCGCACTCTCTTACGTATTTCTCTATACCCTCGATGCGCAGCAGGTCACTATTGGTTTAGGTCTAGCATTTTCAGCAAGTTATATCGTGGGACTCTTTATTACCTTGTCACTATTGAAGAAGCACACAGGAAAACTCTCTGTCAGAACCTTCGCCGGACATCACGCCACACTCTTGCTCGCCTCACTTCTTGCAATGGCGCCACTCTTTGCTCTGATGTACTTCCTGGAATGGGAGAGCGCCGATTCGTCGCTTATTTTGCGCGCTCTACGCCTGACATTTATCTTGGCTGCAAGTGGCGGGCTCTATCTCCTCTTTGCCAAACTCTTTAAAGTGGCAGAGATTGCAACGCTAGCCGAGTTTGCCCGCGGGTTATTGAAGAAGAGAAAAGGTAGGCTGGAGCCATGATTCGTGACCTTGTTATCGTCGGTTCTGGCCCTGCTGGATATACCGCTGCTATTTACGCCTCTCGCGCACAGCTCAACCCAGTTGTCTACGAGGGTTCAGTCACCGCAGGTGGTGCGCTTATGACGACAACAGAGGTTGAGAACTTTCCAGGTTTCGTCGATGGCGTCATGGGCCCAGTACTTATGGAAGATATGCGTAAGCAAGCTGCACGCTTTGGTACAGAGCTGATTACAGATGATGTAGTTGAGATGGATTTAAAGAGTGAGATTAAGACCGTTAAAGATGGCAGCGGAAACGTTGTTCAGGCTCGCGCAGTAATTCTTGCAACAGGCTCTGCCTACAAGCACATTGGCCTTGCAAATGAAGATCGCCTCTCAGGTCGCGGAGTCTCATGGTGTGCAACCTGCGATGGTTTCTTCTTTAGAGATCAAACTATTGCAGTTGTTGGCGGCGGCGATTCCGCTGTTGAAGAGGCGACATTCCTTACAAAATTTGCCAGCAAAGTTGTCTTGATCCATCGCCGCGATTCATTGCGCGCATCAAAGATTATGGCAGATCGCGCATTGAACAATCCAAAGATCGAAATGCTCTGGAATACAGAGGTTGTCGATATTCTCGGTGAAGATAAAGTCTCAGGACTTGCACTGAAGAACACAGTCACCGGTGAACTCTCAGAGCGTGATTTCACTGGACTCTTTGTTGCAATCGGTCATATTCCACGTAGCGAACTGATTGTTGGTCAAATTGATCTCGACAACGAGGGATATGTAAAGGTTGAAGGTCGCTCAACGCGCACCAACCTTCCAGGCGTATTTGCCTGTGGCGATCTCGTTGATCACACCTATCGTCAGGCGATTACTGCTGCAGGCTCAGGATGCCAAGCAGCGTTAGACGCTGAAAAATTCCTCGCACACTAGTAACCTTGCAGATATCGTTAAAACCGCCCAAAAGTAGAGATAAATAGGAGTAACCATGGCCACAAGCAAAGTAACTGCAGCTAATTTTGATGAGGTAGTTCTCAAGAGCAGCACACCCGTACTCGTCGATTTCTGGGCTGAGTGGTGTGGACCTTGCC
>WLGP01000064.1 GCA_009703165.1 Actinomycetota bacterium
CAGTCGACATCATCGCTGTCTCCTAATTTTAGATTAGCTCGAGGTAACGCTCTATGACACTGCTCCATCTTCTTGATCTGCTCTCGGTATTTGTCTTTGCACTCGTTGGTGCACGGGTAGCGGCAGATCGCGGGTTGGATTATGGTGGAATTGCACTGGTTTCTATCGTCGCCTCCGTCTCAGGTGGAACGCTCCGCAATATCTTCTTAGGGCTCAAGCCCATCTTGATTACCGACCCTTGGGTGATTAGCAGCATCATTGCTGCTGTTGCAATCACCTTGAGCGTTCGCCGAGTAACCAAGATCGGTAAGACCTTATTGATCATGGATACGATCGGATTGGCGATCGCAACTGCTTCCGGTGTGCAGTTAGCTCATAACCTCAATAGTCCTTGGTATGCCACCATCATCCTTGGAGTCATCACCGCAGTAACTGGTGGCTTATTGCGAGATGTTCTCTGCCAACTCGAACCAGTCTTGCTACATCGCGAAACGATCGGCACCTCTTCTCTTGTCGGCGCTGCTGCCTTTGTCGGATTGATCGAACTTGGAGTTGATGTATCGGTAGCGACAATTTCAGGTGGAATTGTTGTGGCTCTAGTGCGCATCCTTTCCATCCAATTTGATCTCCACCTACCGAAATTCAAAGAGGAAAGTAAGTGATTAGACCTGCTCGCATCGAAGACACTGATGAGATTCTTGCGCTGATTTACGAACTAGCTGCCTATGAGAAAGCGCCAGATGAGGCAAAGGCGACGGCCGATCAGATCCACCAATCATTCTTTGGCGAGAACCCAAAAGTTTTCTGCAATATCGTCGAACATGATGGTCAGGTAGCAGGATTTGCAATCTGGTTCCTTAACTATTCAACCTGGCAAGGTATGCACGGCATCTACCTTGAGGATCTCTTTATTCGCCCGCAGTATCGAAAACTTGGGTATGGAAAAGATCTCCTGAAGTATCTTGCCGGTATCTGCAAAGAGCGTGGATACGGCCGATTCCAGTGGTGGGTCCTAGATTGGAATCAACCAGCGATTGATTTCTATACATCTTTGGGTGCAAAAGCTATGGATGAGTGGACCGTCTATCGAATTTCCGGTGCTGAATTAAGCGAATTAGCTCTTGAGGACCGCTAAAGCGATCGCAAAATCTTTCTCAAAGACCATCAAGGAAGGCCCCTGCAACGTCTGAGTTAACGTTGCCTTGATATTGGAATCTTGCAGCTTCAATAGAGCCATCTGTGCCTCAATGTAGTTGCCGGGCGTAGGAAGCGGTTTAAGTAAACCGTAATCATCTTTCTTTCCCGCCTTAATCGGAATAACAATCATCTTCTTGTTAGATGAGAATGCCCATTTAAGAAAGAGAATGAGGATTGCAACTGCCGCAAAGCCACCGAATGAGGTCAGAAACAATCCGTTATCAATGCCACCTAGCAATTATGAAACCTCATGGATTAATTACGCCAACTGCTAGCAAAATCAGGATTACAGAACCAAGAACGATTCGATAGATAATAAATGGCATAAAACTTTTCGTAGAGATGAACTTCATCAGCCAGGCAATGACTGCATACCCTACGAAGAAGGCAACAATCGTTGCGCCAAAGGTTTCGAACAATGAGTAAGGCGCGGATGGATCACTCTCTCCGATAGCAGTTGAGAGTTCATAGAAGCCACTTCCAAAGACTGCAGGAATTGCTAGGAGGAATGAGTAGCGCAGAGCACTTTCACGGGTATAGCCAAGAGTGCGACCCATCGCGATTGTTGCACCTGAACGCGAGACTCCTGGAACGAGCGCAAGCGCTTGAGCAAAACCGTAGGCAAATCCATGTCCGGGCGTAAGCGAATCAAGGCTACGTTCGCGCCTTCCGAATCTATCTGCAAGTCCAAGAATGATGCCAAAGACGATCATCACAATAGCGATGATCCATAGAGATCTAAATGTATTGCGAATATTCTCTTGGAAGAGATAGCCCAGTACAACAATTGGCAGAGAACCAAAAATGATCATCCATCCAAGGCGTACATCTTGTTTCGATGAAGCAGCGAGATTCCTGCGAAGTATTACTCGAGAAATCCAAGCCGATGCAATGCGGGCAATATCTTTTCTAAAGTAGATCAGGACTGCAAGCTCTGTGCCGATCTGAGTGATCGCAGTAAATGTTGCACCTGGATCGCTAGCGCTAGGTAAAAACTCTCCAGCAAGGCGCAGGTGCGCACTTGATGAGATAGGCAAGAACTCGGTGAGTCCTTGCAGTAATCCCAGAAAGAGCGCTTCAAACATTCACCCATTCTAGCGATCAAGCTAATTTATTAGGTAACTGAGAGGTCATACCGCCATCGATCACATACGAGGAGCCGGTGATAAATGAGGATTTCTCTGAGCACAAGAAGCCGACTAATTGACCGATTTCATGGATAGTTGCCATTCGACCAATTGGGTGAGTTAAGCCCCACTCATGTAAAAACTCATCCGCACTCCTTTCACCGGCAAATGATTCTGCGGTTGCACGGATCATTGGTGTATCAACACATCCGGGGAGAACCGCATTGCACCTAATCTGCTCGGCTGCATAATCGACAGCAATTGCACGCGTCAAGGCGTTTACTGCTCCTTTGGAGGTTGCGTAGGCGAGGACATTCTTCTGATTAGAAAGAGCTTGTACCGATGAGATATTCACAATCGAACCGCCGCCGGCTCTACGCATAAAGGGAATTGCATATTTGGCCGTCAGATACATCGCCTTGACGTTGACTCCGAGTGTTTTATCCCAGAGTTCTTCAGAGGTATCTTCTGCAGTTCCATACGTTTGAATTCCAGCGCTGTTGACCAAGTAATTGATGTGAGCATACTTGGTACCGACATCGTTTACAGCCTTCATCACTTGAGCATCTGATGAGATATCAACCTTGACGGCAACAAACTTATCTCCGTAATGGGCTAAATCTTTTTGAGCACTTGCAATCGCTGCTTCGTCGAGATCAAAGATTGTGACTGTTGCACCATCTTCAAGTAGACGTAACGCGCTTCCAAGGCCAATGCCCTTAGCGCCTCCAGTGACGATTGCAACTTTATCCATTTGGAAAGATTAGACCCGAATTTTTCACCGCGCTAGACCCTAAACCCCTACCATTGAGCAAGGATTTTGATATCGCCACGGCGTAGGGCCAGGGGAGTAGCCATGACAAGTGATCTCAGAGATTTTTCGGGACAGATAGTGCTCGTAGTTGGCGCAGCAAGTGGAATTGGTCGAGCAGCTGCGCAGTTAATAGCTTCTCGCGGGGCAACGGTCATCATTACCGATTTAGATCAGCCTGGATTGTCCTCACTACAACAAGAATTGAACCTTAAATCTAATCAAGTCAAGAATGTTGACCTGGGCAGTCAGTCGAGCATTCAATCCTTAGTTGCATCCGTGATCTCTGATCATCATCAGATTGATGCACTCGTTAACACAGGCGGAATTGTTGGCCCAACAAATACCAAATTAGAAGATACCGACTGGGCTGCATTTGAAAAGACTGTTTCGATTAACCTCTTTGGAACTATCTGGTTGACGCAAGAAGTTATTCCACACATGAAATCTCGCAAGTATGGACGTATTGCACATGTCGCATCTATCGCCGGTAAAGAGGGCAACCCTGGAATGCATGCCTACAACACCTCTAAGTCAGGGATGATTGGATTCATTAAAGGTGTCGGTAAAGAGGTAGCAACTGAAGGAATCACAATTAACGCATTTGCACCTGCAGTTATCAGAACACCATTTAATGCTGGCACGAGTGATGAAACGTTGAAGTACATGCTTGGACGCATTCCAATGGGACGTGTAGGAGAACCAGAAGAAGCAGCAGAGATGTTGGCATTTATGGTCTCAAAGGCCTGTTCATTTACAACAGGATTTACCTTTGATGCTTCTGGGGGAAGAGCTACTTACTAGACCTAGATTCAGGCCAGATAAGTGGGTTGTGAGGGACTCGAACCCCCGACCCGGTGATTAAGAGTCACCTGCTCTACCAACTGAGCTAACAACCCGGGGCATTCAACCGCCGGAACGTTTGAATGCAGAGCAGACCCTACCAGTGTGTTTCACCTTGTTTTGCCACCTGCCACGCGTAATCATTGAGATATGAGTCGCTGGGAGATCAGGCTAGCCATAGCCATTGTCGGGCTTCTGGCCGCCCCATTGGTGGCACATCCCGCCCAAGCGCAGAACTTCAATGCCGCCGCTGAGGTCTCGGCAGCGACTGTCTTGAGCTCTCTGCCAGTCAAAGGCCGAGCACCAAAGACTGGATATACACGCGCCCAGTTTGGGCAGACATGGGCTGATATAGATCGCAATGGCTGTGACACCCGAAACGATATGTTGAAGCGTGATCTCACCGAAATCATCTTCAAGGTCAAGACTAAAAATTGCGTTGTCTTAACTGGCGTTCTACAGGATCGATACTCGGGGGAGACGATTTATTTCACCCGAGGAAATATCACCAGCATGGAGGTGCAGATTGATCACGTCGTCGCGCTATCAAATGCGTGGCAGACAGGAGCCTTTAAACTCACGATGGCTCAGAGAACAGCCTTTGCCAATGACCCCCTTAACCTCTTTGCGGTGAAGGGTCGCCTGAATTCGCAGAAAGGCGATGGTGATGCAGCGACATGGTTACCACCGCTGAAGAGTTTTCGATGTGCCTACGTTGCTCAGCAGATAGCGGTGAAGGCTAAATACTCTTTATGGGTTACTGCTCCAGAGAAAGATGCGATGGTGCGAATACTTGCAGCCTGCCCAAGGCAGGCATTACCTCAATAAATTAAGCGAGCAAAGATAGCGTTAGTGGCTATCTTGATAACGCTTATATGAAGCGAGGATTTCTTCCTCTGCAGCATCGTGTCCAACCCAATCGCCACCGTGTACTTCTTTACCTGGCTCAAGAGTTTTGTAGACTTCAAAGAAGTGCTTGATCTCATCTAATTCATAGACAGGAACATCATCTAGATCGTTGAGATTTGATTTGCGAATATCTCCTGCTGCAACGCACAAGAGCTTATCGTCGCCGCCTTTTTCATCGGTCATTCGGAACATTCCGATTACGCGGCAAGAGACAACGCATCCTGGGAAAGTTGGCTCATCGAGCATGATCAGCGCATCAAGTGGATCGCCATCATTTGAAAGTGTATTCTTCACAAAGCCGTAGTCGTGCGGAAAGCGTGTTGCAGTAAAGAGCATGCGATCAAGGCGAACTTCGCCAGTGTTGTGATTGATCTCGTACTTATTGCGCGATCCTGCTGGAATTTCTACGACGACATCGAAGATCATATGGATGGCACTTTCTATAGGTCGTGCTTGGAATAGGGCGAACCTGGAAATTACTTGAAGAGAAGACTTGGGGTGAACGACGGGGCTCGAACCCGCGACATCTCGGACCACAACCGAGTGCTCTACCAGCTGAGCTACGCCCACCATGTGCTGTGCGGGGTTAGTCTACCTTTTCCGCAGGGGGATTTGCCCCCGAGTTGGGATCTTCGATGAAGACGCTGGCGCGGTAGTACTTGAGTTCTTCGATCGAATCCTGGATATCACCCAGTGCGCGGTGGTTACCGGTCTTTGCTGGGGCTGCGAAGTAGAGCTTTGGATACCAGCGGCGGGCGAGCTCTTTGATACTTGAGACGTCGACGGTGCGATAGTGCAGGTATTGGTTTAGCCGCGGCATATCGCGGGCGATGAAGTTTCGATCAACACTGACTGAATTTCCTGCCAGCGGTGATTTGCCTTCGAGGGTTCCTGCACTGGCCAAGTAGGCCAAGATCGCATCCTCGGCCTCTTCGACTGTGATGCCATTAGGAATCTCGGTGATCAGTCCTGAAGCGGTATGCATCTGCGTGACAAATTCATTCATTCCGGCCAACTGTTCGGGGGTGGCCTTGATTACCAGGTCGATACCTTCGCCGATGACATTGAGGTCGGAATCAGTGACCAAGACCGCGATTTCAACCAAGGCATCAGATGCCAAGTCGAGTCCGGTCATTTCGCAGTCGATCCAGATCAGGTGGGGCAGAGGTGTAGTCATGTGCGCCTGGCTGGAATCGA
>WLGP01000065.1 GCA_009703165.1 Actinomycetota bacterium
CGTTCTTGACGCAGTAGTACTTGCCGTCTGAACCCTTACACCACTGGTTTCCAGCTTCCATATCTTTCCAGAATGAAGCAGGAGCAAGATCGTTCAATGCACGTGCGTTAGCAGCATCGCGAAGAACTGAAACGTCATTTGGTGGACCGAAAACTACATCTGGCCAACCCTTCTTAACGCGGTTAAAGAGTGCAACTTTCTGCACGAGCTCGCCCTGCGCCTTGAGTTCTACCTTCACATCAACGGTCTTCTTCATAATTTGTGCGTACAACTTTGCACCTGGTAGACGTGGTGCATCTACCCAGATGGTGATTGATGGCTTAGCTGCCTGAGCAGGCATAGCCACCACTGTTGTACCTGCAACTGCAGCTGCGATCGCAACTGCAATTAGTGAGTACTTCTTCTTCAAGGTATTCCCCCTCTGTAGGTCTGGCGACGGCGCCTTGTTGCCGATCGAACCAGTTGCCGAAATACTAGGGGCGGGAATACTATTTCGTATAGTATTTTCGAGAAATCTTTTGGGAGTTTCGCGCCCCCACAGGCGCAGATCCGCCCCTTGTTATGAAGACGTTATAAAGGGAGAGAAGGTATCGGCCAATGAAGATCACCAACGTCGAAGTTGTTCTAGAAGATAGAGCCGGATTTCCTCCCGGAACGTTGTGGCGTAAAAACATTCCTGGACCAGATACTTCAACGACAGGTGCATGGCTGGTCATTGAAACAGATGCAGGAATCACAGGTTTTGCATCGGCACCACGTGGTGCAATTTTTAAAGATTATGTAGATCGTCGTTTCCGAGCAGAGTTCATGGGACAAGATCCGTTAATGCGCGAGCATCTATGGGAGCGAGTGTGGGAGTTAGATCGCATCGAGCGTTTTGCACCAAATATGACTCACGTCTTCGATGTTGCACTCTGGGATATCGCAGCAAAGCAAGCAAACTTGCCTGTCTATAAATTACTCGGTGGGTATCGTGAATCACTTCCTGCCTATGCATCAACTGTTACATATTCATCGATCGAAGAGTTTCTTGATATTGCAGATCAGGCGTTAGCACTTGGCTATCCAGCGATTAAGTTACATGCCTTCGGTGATGCAAAGAAAGATGCGTTGCTGGGTGAGAAGCTGCGTGCACATGTTGGTGATGATGTGCCGTTGATGTATGACGGATCTGCAGGATTTGATTTAGAGGATGCCGTCTATCTTGGTAACGCACTCTATGACAGCGGTTTTGCTTGGTATGAAGAGCCAATGCGTGAATTCAGCATCACAGCCTATAAATGGCTCGGTGAGCGCGTAAAGATTCCATTGTTGCTCGGTGAAGTCACAGATGGTGCGCATATGAGCGCCGGTGATTTCTTGGCATCTGGTGTGGCAACATCACTTCGCACAAGCACATTCTTACGTGGTGGATTTACGGGCGCGATGCGCATTGCCCACCTGGCAGATGCTTATCACCTACGTGCAGAAGTTCATGGTTTCGGACTTGAAAGTATCCATCTCTGCATGGCAATTAAGAACACGACATATTACGAGTCACTCATTTGGGGTAATCCAACCAAGCGCGAGGCGCTTGTGGATGCGGAAGGAAATGTTCACGGACCAAAAGGTCCGGGAGTTGGTTATGAAACACTGTGGGCAGAATCTGGTGTTCCTAAGGGCTTAGAAAAGTATGTGAAGTAATGACAAAAATTACTGCAGTTGAATCCTTCGACGTTCGCTTTCCAACATCGAAGATGCTCGATGGTTCTGATGCAATGAACCAGGATCCTGATTACTCAGCTGCATATCTTCGAATCACCACCGATAAGGCAGGCCTTCATGGTGACTCTTTAGTCTTTACTATCGGTCGCGGTAATGATGTGCAGATTGCTGCAATCAATATGTTGACCCCCAAGCTTGTTGGCATGGATGTTGATCAAGCATTTGCTGGCATTGGTCAGATTGCACGCGACTTAAGTGGAGATAGCCAGATCCGTTGGTTAGGTCCTGATTACGGCGTATTCCATATGGCAGCAGGAGCTGTCCTGAATGCTTTGTGGGATCTCTTTGCTAAGGCTAAGGGCGTTCCATTGTGGAAGTTGCTCTCGGATATGACACCTGAGCAGATCGTTGATGCAATCGACTTTAGATATATCACCGATGCACTTACTCGCGAGGAAGCACTCGACATTCTCTATCGGATGAATTCAGATAAGGCAGCTAATGAAGAGATCCTTCGCAGCAAGGGTCTTCCTGCCTATACAACATCACCAGGATGGCTTGGCTATAGCGATGAGAAGATGCTCGACCTCACCAAGAAGGCGATGGATGATGGTTTCCAACTCATTAAATATAAGTGCGGCAAATCAGTTGCAGATGATCAGCGTCGTCTTGGAAAGGTCCGCGAACTCGTTGGACCGCACTTTAAGATTGCAATTGATGCCAACCAGGTGTGGGATGTCGATGTCGCGATCACCTGGATCAACGCCCTCAAAGAGTACAAACTGCACTGGGTTGAGGAGCCAACAAGTCCAAGTGATGTAATCGGACACGCCAAGATCGCAGCAGCTGTTGCTCCTACTCCTATTGCGACAGGCGAAATGGCAAGTTCACGAATTATCTTTAAGCAACTACTCCAGGCAAAGGGCTTTTCTGTCATGCAGATAGATGCCACACGCGTTGCCGGCGTTAATGAAAATCTTGCGAACATACTGATGGCTGCCAAGTTTGGAGTCCCAGTCTGTCCGCATGCAGGGGGTGTAGGGCTGTGTGAGATGGTCCAACATTTAGCAATGTGGGATTCCGTGGCAGTCTCGGGACATCACGGTTCTCGCGTTGTTGAATTCGTGGACCATCTCCACCAGCACTTCCTTGAGCCTGTATCAGTAAAGGGTGGCCATTACCTGGCTCCACAACTTCCTGGTGCCGGTGCGCAGATGCATCAAGCAAGTATCGACGAGTACTCATTTCCGAGTGGCTCTTACTGGAAGAACGAGGCACATTCATGACAGCTGAATTCAATGGATTGGTTGCAGTAGTCACTGGCGCAGGTTCGGGAATCGGTTTAGCCGTTGCCCAACATTTCCATGACAACGGTGCAAAGGTCTACGGACTCGATCTTGCTGAAGGTGCAATGAGCCCGCACGCCCACTTTATTAAATGCGACATTGGTGATCCGGCAAGTGTCACTGCTGCCTTTGCAGAACTTGCTGGCCAGACATCGGTAATCGATATCTTGGCAAATAACGCCGGTATCGGAGCAACTGGAACTGTCGAAGATGCTAAAGAAGAAGAGTGGCATCGCGTTCTCAACATCAACGTTGTCGGAACATCTCGCGTGAGCGCTGCTGCAATGCCGTTCTTGCGAAAGAGTAAGTCAGCTGCCATCGTCAACACATGTTCCATTGCAGCAACAGCCGGTCTTCCAAAGCGCGCTGTCTATAGCGCAAGTAAAGGTGCGATCATGTCGCTCACCCTTGCCATGGCTGCCGATCACGTTAAAGAAGGAATTCGCGTCAACTGCGTCAATCCTGGAACTGCCGATACCCCATGGGTCGGTCGCCTCCTCTCTGCCGCTCAAGATCCAGCGGCAGAGCGCGCAGCCCTGCAGGCCCGCCAGCCAATGGGGCGTTTAGTTGCAGCCGAAGAGGTCGCTAGCGCAATTGCCTACCTGGCAAGTCCCCGTCAGGCTTCAACTACTGGCACAATTCTCGCTGTAGATGGTGGAATGCAAGGACTTCGTCTTCCGAAGTAAGCGCACTCCCCGCGAGAGATTGGTGTGGTGATGGCGACAAAGAAGGCTGCTGCCCGACCTTCAAAGCGGACACCGCGTCGCTCGGTTCTCTCAGATGAGATTTACGACATGATCAAGGCGATGATCTTTGATCATGAGATCGCACCTGGTGCACGCGTGAATATCGATGCCCTTGCCGCCCAACTAGAAGTCTCACAGACACCAGTTCGTGAAGCACTTGCTCGCCTTGAATCAGATGGCCTCATTGAGAAAGAGCCGCTGAAAGGTTACAAAGCTACCCAGCTACTTTCGATTAAAGAACTTAACGATCTCTTCCAATTTAGATTATTGATTGAGCCATGGGCTGCAGAGCAGGCTGCGCGAGTTATCGATAACACCGGCAAGACTGCGATCAAGGCTGAGATGCAGAGCGCTAAGACTGCACTTAAATTTGCCGGCGATGGCCAGTTCCAAGCGCTGACCGAACACGATTCACGCTTTCACACATTGATCTCAAGCATTTCAGGTAACCAGACTGTGGCAGATTTCTACGAGCGCACCCATTGCCACCTCCACCTATTCCGCCTCTTCATGGCAAATAAATTGCACTTGATCGATGGCGAATCTCGCGCAGCCTTTGTCCAGGATCTCTTTGAGCAGTATTACCAAAGTGGCTCAGGACAGTTAGCGATTAAGGAACATGATGCAATCGCTAAGGCAATTCTCGATCAGAATCCCAAGGCTGCTAAAGCTGCGATGCATGCTCATATTGAGTCATCGCTGAAGAGATTCTCACCCTCTGCAGTTGCTGCAAATAAATAACTTAGAAATAACCTTGCAATTTCCTTAATCTCACTCTAAATTATCCTATAGGATTTTAGAGATGAGGATGAGAGATGCTTTCCAAGATCAAGAGTATTGAGATCCGCGCATGCCGCGGTGGCGATGAGCTCGAAGAGCTCGACACAGTTGCAGCCGTTAAATTACCTGGTGGTTCTCGCCCTGACTTCACCGTCGTCACCATCACCACAGAAGATGGCGTGCAGGGAACCTCCTTTGGATTTGGCGCACAAGATGCCAAGGCAGCTGCGGCAACAATGTCACAGGTCAAGCCATTCTTCATCGGACGTAGCGCACATGACTCTGCAAAGAACATTAAAGACTTCGAACTCTACGATCGCAGATGGAACCACGTTCCGATCTATGCCTATGCCCCATTTGATAATGCATGCTGGGACATCGTTGGAAAGATGGCGCACCTTCCTGTCTATAAAGTTTTAGGAGCAGCTCGCGAGAAGGTTCCTCTATATGTATCGTCAATGTTCTTACCTGGTCCAGAAGATTATGCAAAGCAGGCACTTGAGGTAAAAGCTAAGGGATATAAGGGTTACAAGTTGCACCCACCAGGGGGCCTTGATCTTGATATCGCTTGCTATCGCGCAGTACGCGAAGCAGTCGGTGATGACTTCACGCTGATGGCAGATCCAGTAATCATGGCTTCATATGAAGATGCACTTAAAGCTGGCCGCGAACTCGAGCGCCTTGGCTACAAGTGGCTAGAAGAGCCGCTACTTGATGTCAATCTCAATGGTCTGAAGAAACTTCGCGAGAAGTTAGATATTCCAATCTGTGGCACTGAAGTAATCGCCGGCAATCAGTACAGCGTCGCCAGCTGCATCAAGGATGGCGTTGTCGATATCGTCCGTACCGATGTCTCATGGCGTGCAGGAATCACCGCTGTCATGAAGACAGCGCACTTGGCAGAGGCCCATGGCGTGCAGTGCGAGCTCCACACCACGATCTATCACGGCCTAGAGCAGGTCCAATTGCACGCATCCCTTGCAATCAGCAACTGCGAGTTCTTTGAGACCTTGTATCCATTCGATGATTTCCAATTCGGCACAAAGAGCCAACTCAACATTGTCGATGGTTATGTGATGGCACCTGTCGGTGAAGGTCTCTGTATTGAATATGACTGGGACTTTATCGATAAGCACACGGTCGCTGTTCTTTAGCGACCCGAAGGAATTGTCGCTGTTCTTTAGCGACGCAAAGAAATTGTGGCGGTTTTGTAACCTTACTGAGCAACGATGTGAAGGAGTGGTTGGCCGGATGCAAATCTGGCTAACTGCTCTTCAACCTACTTTCGCCCACGTGGACTAAAGGCTGCGCTATCTCCACCTACA
>WLGP01000066.1 GCA_009703165.1 Actinomycetota bacterium
CGCCCCTGCTTCGACACACGTTCAATGCGAGAGCGCTGGAATCACCCTTTTACGCGAGGGCGCGATCACACGTAGTGAGATCGAGAAGGCTATCCCTGCAGTAGTTATCTCCTAGGGCTAGGCTTGCCGCCATGACCGATACCTTCTATGGCCCAGATTTTGAGCTGCTCTCTCAGCAAGATCCAGATATTGCAGCAGTCCTACTCTCAGAACTTCACCGCCAACAGAGCAATCTTCAGCTGATTGCATCGGAGAACTTCACATCTCGCGCGGTATTGGCAACGTTAGGTTCAACCCTTTCCAATAAGTATGCAGAGGGCTATCCAGGAAAGCGCTATTACGGCGGCTGTGAAGAGGTAGATGTTGCAGAAACGATCGCTATCGAGCGCGCAAAATCTCTCTTCGGTGCAGAACATGCCAACGTGCAACCGCACTCAGGTGCCAGCGCAAATGTCGCTGTCTATCAGGCATTTACCAAGCCAGGCGATACCGTCCTTGCGATGTCACTTCCACACGGTGGCCACCTCACCCACGGATCAAAGGTGAACTTCTCGGGTAAGTGGTTCAACATCGTCTCCTACGGTGTTCGCCAAGATAATGAACTTATTGATTACGACGAACTTCGCGATAGCGCCATTGCAAATAAGCCAAAGATGATCTGTGCGGGAGCAACTGCTTATCCATCGCTGATCGACTTTGAAAAGGTTCGCGCAATCTGCGATGAAGTCGGTGCGATTATGTGGGTAGATGCTGCTCACTTCATCGGCCTTGTTGCCGGTAAGGCAATTCCATCTCCTGTGCCATATGCAGATGTCGTCTCATTTACAACGCATAAAGTCCTACGCGGACCTCGCGGTGGCATGATTCTTACCAAGGCAGAGCACGCTGGCGCAATTGATAAGGCAGTCTTTCCTGGAATGCAGGGCGGGCCGATCATGTCAGCAGTTGCCGGCAAGGCAGTTGCGCTCGCAGAGTGTGCAACGCCTGCATATCAAAAGTATGCAAAGGATGTCATCGTTAACGCCCAAGCACTTGCTGCAGCCCTTGAAGGTGAAGGAATGCGCGCAGTCTCTGGTGGAACCCAGACACACCTGGCCCTAATTGATATTCGCGCAACAGGTGTCAATGGCAAAGTAGCTGACGAGCGCTGTGGAGCAGCAGGAATTGTTCTCAATAAGAACTCGATTCCATTTGATCCTGAAGCACCATCTGTCACAAGTGGAATTCGTGTGGGAACTCCTGCAACAACAACACAGGGGATGGGCGTTGAGCAGATGAAGACGATCGCATCCCTTATCTCACGTGCGATTAAGACAGATGATGCTGCAGCACACGCTGCGATTAAATCTGAGGTCCACGCGCTCACTGCACAATTTCCAATCTACCAAGCGTAAGAAGATTAGGTACTAGGAGAAGGAAATGCGCGAGTACCTGCTCACTCTCTTTCTCGCTGCAGCGCTCTGTTATGTGGTGACTCCACTTGTGCGCACCTGGGCTGTGCGATTTGGAGCAGTGGCAGAGATCCGTACTCGCGATGTTCACACAACGCCGACACCTCGTTGGGGTGGTCTGGCGATGTGGATCTCCATGAGCATCACCTTTGCCATTGTTCATAACCTTGAATTAGTAGGTAAATCATTTGGTCGCGAGACGCAAGGAATCTTCTTGGCAGGAACGTTCTTAGTTGCACTCGGCATGCTCGATGATCGCTTTGAACTCGATGCTCTGACCAAACTTGCAGGACAAGCACTTGCTGCCGGAATCTTATTGCTCTTTGGTATCCAAATTCTCTGGCTACCAATTAACGGTGTGATCACCTTGCCGCCAAGTATTGGTCAACTTGTCACGGTACTTATTGTGCTGGTGACCATTAACGCTGTGAACTTTATCGATGGACTAGATGGCCTTGCCGCAGGAATCGTTGCAATCTCAGGAATCGCCTTCTTCGCCTTCGCCTACTTATTGGCTGTTGTCTATGGCTTTAGCCGGGCAGGTGCACCATCGCTGATTACCGCAGTCCTGGTCGGTGTCTGCATTGGATTCTTAGCTCATAACGCACACCCTGCAGCGATCTTTATGGGTGATTCAGGTTCGATGTTCTTAGGTTTGATGTTGGCAGCATCTGCAATCACGCTGACTGGCCAGGTTGATCCCAACGCTATCTCTGCTGAGAAACTTGGCCCGGCAACCTTGCCGCTACTTCTTCCCTTTGCCGTGCTTGCAATTCCACTTGCAGATTTAATCCTTGCCATCCTGCGCAGACTTAAAGCTGGAAAGTCACCATTTGCATCAGATAAAGAGCACCTCCATCACCGGATCATGCGCGCTGGAAATACACAGCAGCGCACTGCCTTCATTATGTATCTCTGGACTGCAACGATCGCCTTCCCAGTAACAGTTCTGGCATTTGCTCCGATCTGGGTTGCCGCCCTTGTTGCACTGGCGCTCTTTATCTTCACAACAATCTTTTCTTTAGGTAAGTCAAAGATGTATCCGCAGGGTAAACCGGATATGGGTAATCCTGATCCTGGAGAGCCTGAAACAGAAAGTGTTAACTCTTAATATGGAATTTGAGAATTCAAGTAACGAGCGAACAATGTTGCGTGGCGCTCTGATTCCTACAGCTATTGTTGGCGTTGCATGTATCGCAATCTTCTCTGCGATTAAAGGAGCGTATGGCTTCTATGGAGCACTCGTTGCCCAATTTGTAGTTGTCATCTTCTTCGTTGTCCATCTTCTTGTCTCAAAACTTTCGCGCAACATCGATCCGATGGCAACGATGGCGCTGGCACTTTTCTCCTATGTCACCAAGCTGACGATGATTGGAAGCTTTCTCATCATCCTCGACAAGCTCACTCCAGAAGAAGTCATCGATCGCAACTCCTTCGGAATCACCGCCTTGGCTGTGACTGCAGCCTGGCTGGGCGGTGAGATTAAGGGTTATCTATCCTTGAAAACTCATCTACCATTGCCACCTAGCGCCGAATCGACGGAGGAGACTCAATGACCAAGAGATCTGATGAATCAGCAATCTGGACAATCCTGGGCTACCTACTCTCTGGACTTCTTTTCTGGGGTGGGGTCGGCTACTTCGCCGATCGATTCTTCAATACCTCTTACTTGACCCTCGTCGGCATCCTGATGGGCATGGGCGGCGGCCTCTACCTGGTCTGGCTCCGCTTCGGCCGCTAGTTTCCACTCAGGAAAGAGCCCTAGATCACCTCTTTAGATTTCGCACTTCTGACCACTTTGACTTAGGGTGTGGGGCGGAGATCCCCTCTCCGTAACACCTCAAGAACCACCTTTCAATGAAGACCAACCAGTCAGTGATGGCTAACGAGTGTCGAGGGAGAGCTAGTGCGCGCGTTACTTAATTTAAGCGCAAAGGGCGATGAATTCGTCCCCCCTAGCAGTAGAGACTTTGTCCTTCCTCCAATTTTTGAAGATATCGCCTTCCTTACAAAACCAATTCTTTTCTCATTTGTAGCCGCAATTCTCGTCGGTCTTTTCTTCTCGGCATCAGCGCGTAAAGCAGCTGTAGTGCCTTCAAAGTTCCAATTTGCAGGAGAGCTTGTCTACGGATTTGTCCGCAAGGATCTGGGTACTGAGATTCTCGGCCACGAATTCCGCCGCTTTATGCCGTATCTCTTCACACTCTTTACCTTCATTCTTACAAATAACATCTTCGGAATTGTTCCCTTCATCCAATTCCCAACTTTCTCTCGAATCTCATTTGCATATGTACTTGGAATCATCGCCTTCGGTGTATTCCACTATGTAGGTCTACGTAAGCAAGGTGTAAAGAAGTACATCAAGGACATCATGTTTATGCCGGGTGTTCCAAAGCCGGTTTACATTCTTCTTACCCCAATTGAAATCGCGACATATCTCGTTGTTCGCCCACTAACACTTTCACTTCGTCTCTTTGCAAATATGTTTGCAGGCCACCTCTTGCTGATGATCTTCTTCCTTGGCGGAGAGCACCTGCTTCAAGGCGCAGTAGCAATGAAGTTTGTTGGCGTCTTGTCCTTTGGTATGGGAATTGCACTGACATTCTTCGAATTTCTTGTGCAATGCCTACAGGCATACATCTTTACCCTCTTAACCGCGCTCTACATCGCCGGCGGCCTCGCCGACGAGCACTAACTCAAGAATTCCGTTGGAACACTTCTAACGCGAAGATAGGAAAGGTAACAAAATGACAGGCACACTCAACCTCGTCGGATATGGACTTGCTGCAATCGGCCCAGGCCTCGCAGTGGGAATGATCTTTGCTGCATACATCAATGGTGTAGCTCGTCAGCCAGAGGCACGTAGCGTTCTCCAGCCAATCGCATTCCTCGGATTTGCTATGGCTGAAGCTCTAGCTCTCTTCGGTCTCGTTCTCGCATTCGTTCTCTAATTAGGAAGTACCTCTACCTATGAGAACCTATATCGAGTTAGCGGCAGCGGGAGCACCTAATCCACTGATGCCTGCCACGGCAGAGATCATCGCTGGATCAATTGCGTTCCTACTCCTCTTCCTTGTGATGCGCTCAAAAGTTGTACCAATGTTTGAAAAGGCTTATGCAGAGCGCACTGCAGCAATTGAGGGTGGAATTGCCAAGGCAGAGGTAGCTCAGGCCGAGGCGAAGGTAGCTCTCGAGGAGTACACCAAGCAGCTAGCAACAGCCCAAGATCAAGCATCGACTCTTCGCGAGGAAGCACGCGCTGCTGGCGCTGCGATCATTGAAGAGATGCGCGCAAAGGCTCAAGAAGATGCAGCACGTATTACTGCAGCAGCACATGCATCAATCGAAGCAGAGCGAGCACAAGCTGTGATCTCTCTTCGCAACGAAGTCGGTGCGCTCGCAGTTGAACTTGCATCAAAGATCGTGGGAGAGGCCCTTGATGATCAAGCGCGTCAATCACGCGTCGTTGATCGTTTTCTAGATGACTTGGAGAAGAGTAAGTAGTGAGAATTCATCTCGGAGGAAGCAGCCGCCAATCACTCGTGATTGCACGCGGTGCGCTCGATGCTGCCGTAAAGGGCGCTAGCGCTGCAACCAGTTCTGAGATCTCAACACACTTGTTCTTCGCCGCAGAAGTCTTTGCCGGCAATACATCTCTACGTCGTGCGATCACTGATCCATCACGTGAGCTTGCTGCAAAGAGCGCTCTGATTAAGGATCTCTTTGGAGCCAAGATCGGCAAGGAAGCATCGGCACTTATCTCAGATATTGCTGCGCTCCGCTGGTCTGCAAGCAAAGATGTCATCTACGTACTTGAACAACTTGCTATCGAAGCAGAAGCATCTGCTGCCAATATCAATAATGAGCTCGACCGTGTTGAAGATGAACTCTTCAGCGCATCACGTTCATTACTGGGATCTTCAGAGCTGCGTAGCGCGCTCGTAGGCGGTGCAGGTGCAGATTTGAAGGCAGCTCTTGTTACCGAGCTCCTTTCAAAGAAGACATCTGAATCGACTGTAAAGCTTGTTCGCGCACTAGTGACACAACGTCGTGGTCGCAGCCTTGAGGCAGCATTTGCTGATTACCTCTTCGGCCTTGCAAACCGCCGTAATCGTCTTATCGCAGTGGTTCGTACCGCTGCTCCAATCACAGATGCCCAGAAGGTTCGCCTCTCTGGTGCAATTGAGAAGCAGGTTGGTCAACCAATCCGCGTCAATATCCAAGTAGATCCAACAATCCTTGGTGGAGTCTCCATCAAATTTGCTGATGAACTCATTGACGCAAGTATTTCTAATCGTCTTGCACATGCTGGTCGTGCATTGGCCGGAAAAAACTAAAGGGAGAAACACATGGCAGAGCTAAAGATCCAACCCGATGAAATTCGGGATGCCTTAGCGAATTTCGTTAAGTCATATGATCCAGGCGCGGCAGCACG
>WLGP01000067.1 GCA_009703165.1 Actinomycetota bacterium
ACTCCTCACGCCAATCTGGAGCAATGGTCAGGTAAGAAGATCCACATCATCGGTATTGGTGGAGCGGGTATGAGTGGTTTGGCACGAATCTCACTCTCATTGGGATTACAGGTATCCGGGAGCGACTCTAAGGATTCATCTGTTCTTCTTGCACTCAAAGCACTCGGTGCGGATGTGCTTGTCGGCCATCAGGCGTCACATGTTGATGGCTGTGACGTTGTTATCTATTCAAATGCGATTGCACCGACCAACCCTGAGATGCAGCGCGCATCCGAATTAAAGCTGCCGTTGATTACCCGCGCACAGGCGCTAGCGGTCTTGATGTCGACAAGTAAGAGCCTTGCCGTTGCAGGTACCCACGGAAAGACCACAACGTCATCAATGCTCACAGTGGCTCTCCAAGGATGTGGAGTTGATCCTTCCTTTGCTATCGGCGGAACACTTACTGCCTCAGGATCTAATGCCCATCGCGGCACTGGCGAGTTCTTTGTTGCAGAGGCTGACGAGTCTGATGGCTCCTTTATGGAGTACAAGCCATTTGCTGCGATCGTGACAAATGTTGAGCATGATCACGTTGACTTCTTTGAGACAGAGCAAGCCGTGATGGATATCTTTAATGACTTTGCTCGCTCAATCGATCCCAGTGGTTATCTCGTCTATTGCCGTGACGATAAAGGCGCTACTGCAATTGCCTCTGAAGAATCTGCTGCAACTAAAGTCTCTTACGGCGTAGATCCAGATTCAGATCTACTCATTGATCAGATCAAACTCCTGCCTATGGGTTCACAAGCCCGAGCGCTCTGGAAGGGGCGCGCAGTAGGAACAATTGAGCTCCATGTTCCAGGCCATCACAACCTTCTCAATGCAGCAGCTGCTCTTGCGATGGGCCTCTCTTTAGGGCTACCAAGTGCCGGTCTTCTTGAAGGGCTCGCCTCATTTCAAGGTGCTGGGCGTAGATTTGAACTCAAAGCTAGCGTTGCAGGAATTCGCGTGATTGATGATTACGGACACCATCCCACTGAAATTGATGTGACCCTCACTGCAGCACGACGATATGCAGGCGATGGTCGCGTTCTTGTTCTCTTCCAACCACATCGCTACTCACGAACTCAAGCATTCCTCGAGCAATTTGCAACGACGTTAGATTTAGCAGATTTGGCAATTGTCTTAGAGATCTATCCAGCAAGCGAGAAACCAATTCCTGGAGTGAGCGCTTCATTGATCACTGAGCGTATGAAGCGTGGAAGATTTATACCAAATTTTCTTGAAGCCTCAGAAGAGCTGATCGCTATGGCAAAACCAGGCGATGTCATTCTGACCCTTGGCGCAGGAGATGTGAATTCACTTGCTCCGATTATCGCTCACGGACTTGAACGTCGTTTTGCAGAAGAAAACCGATAGATATCTCTGTGATGCAACGTAGAAGGTTCTCACTTCCTATGGCGGTCTCTACCGTTGCAGTGATCGCTCTTGCCTACCTACTCGGCTGGTCACCGCTCTTCACTGTAGATAAGGTCGCAATTGTCGGTTCACCCAATAGCGCAGTACAAAGCAACATTGAAAAGGTGAGCCAGGTCGAAGTTGGTCAGAAACTCGCACGCGTCAACCCATCATCTGCCGAACGCAGAATTGGCCAAATCCCTTGGATCAAGGATGTTTCACTTTCTCGCAATTGGGTCAACGGGGAAGTGGCTATTTCTGTCACACCTCGAAAGCCTCTCGCATTTTTCAATGCGCAAGAATTTCCTGGCCAGACCATTGATGAAGAGGGTGCGCTCTTTACCTTGCCTGGCTTTGCAAGTTCAGATCTCGCCCAGATCTCTGCCAAGAGTCCACAGAGCGCCTTGAAGGCAAATGAACTCTTTATCGCACTGCCGGAAGAGTTTCGAAAGAGAATCACCTTGATGACGGCTACATCAACCGACACCTTTACATTTAATACTCTCTATAAGGGTCGGGAGATAAGAGTTCGCTGGGGAGATAGTCAGGAGATCTCACTGAAGATCTCTGTCATTGAAAAGCTATTGGAATTGCCAGAAAATAAAGGAATTACACTGATAGATGTAGTTGCACCGCATGCACCAATTGTGAAATAGCATCTCTATAACTCTCAAGTTGTAGATGAGGAATTGGTACGAGTCGGTATTTGATTGGCTCCCTCTTGCACCATAAGTTGACCGCCATAAGAGAGATGAATCGTAAGTCTCAAGGCGAGGTTTATAGTTCATAAGGAGGACTCACGTGGCTGCACCGCAGAATTACTTAGCTGTCATCAAGGTTGTTGGAATTGGTGGCGGAGGAGTCAATGCGATTAATCGCATGATTGATGTCGGCCTCAAAGGCGTTGAGTTCATTGCAATCAATACAGATGCACAACATCTCTTGATGAGTGATGCCGATGTGAAACTCGATATCGGTCGCGCATCTACAAAAGGATTAGGTGCAGGTGCTGCTCCTGAAAAAGGACGTCAAGCTGCAATTGATCACACAGAAGAGATTGAAGAGATTCTTCGTGGCGCAGATATGGTCTTTGTTACAGCAGGTGAAGGTGGCGGTACCGGAACAGGTGGCGCACCGATTGTTGCAAAGATTGCACGCGATCTTGGCGCACTTACGATCGGTGTAGTCACGCGCCCATTCTCATTTGAAGGAAAGATTCGTACACGTCAAGCAGAAGAAGGAATCGAACTTTTGCGTAGTGAGGTAGATACCCTCATCGTTATTCCAAATGATCGCCTCCTTGCAATTTCAGATCGCAACATCACTGCAGTTGACGCATTTAGAAGCGCAGATCAAGTTCTCCTCTCTGGTGTTCAAGGAATTACAGAGATCATTACTCAACCAGGACTCATCAACCTCGACTTTGCAGATGTGAAGACAGTAATGACAGATGCAGGTTCGGCACTCATGGGAATTGGATCTGCACGCGGAGAGAACCGCGCGATTCGTGCAGCAGAGCTTGCAATCTCAAGTCCACTACTTGAAGCATCAATTGATGGCGCAATGGGAGTTCTTCTCTCAGTCGCAGGTGGATCAGATCTTGGCCTCTTTGAAATCAATGAGGCTTGCGAACTCGTTCAGGCTGCAGCCCACCCAGATGCTCGCATTATCTTCGGAACTACTATCGATGATGCTCTCGGTGATGAAGTACGCATTACTGTCATTGCAGCAGGATTTGATGGGGGAGAGCCAAAGAAGGTTGCAGTCCCTGTGATCGATGCGGCAACTCTTGGTGGAGTAGCCGATCCACTTCCAGGAAATGATCCGCTCGTAGTAGCGATGGATCTTGAAGATAAGAAGCCAGGCAAGCGCGTTACCTTTGAAGATCTCGTAGCAGAAGACGAAATCGACGTGCCAGACTTTATGAAGTAAGAAGTGAACTATCGCTTTACGAATCGCACCGGTGGTCTATCCACCGGTGCTTTTCACTCTCTCAACCTCGCTCTTCATGTCGAGGATGATGCCAACGTTGTTGCTAAGAATCGAAAGATTCTCGAGGAAGATCTCGCGATGCCAGTTGCATATATGAATCAAGTCCATGGCAACGCCCTTTGTGAGGTTGATGCTCGTCCAGAGGTTGAACCGACTGCAGATGGTTTGATTACTCGCAGAAAAGGTGTGGCTCTTGCTGTGATGGTCGCCGATTGCATTCCATTGTTGATGGCCAACTCTTCCGCCGTTGCTGCAGTTCATGTTGGACGGCGAGGTCTTGTCAATGGCGTTGCAAAGCAAGCTTTGCAAGAGTTAAGAGAGATCGACCCTTCACCAATTACTGCAGTCGTTGGACCTTCCATCTGTGGCAGTTGCTATGAAGTCTCTGAAGATATCTATCGCGAGGTAGTAGATCTCTACCCGGTTGCAGCATCTGCCACCGTTGATGGCACATTTGCGCTGGATCTATCCAAGGCGCTGGTTGAAGAACTTCGTGGAGAGTCAGTGACCGTTATAGATGAGAGCAGATGCACCGTCGAGGATCTAGATCTCTACTCTTTTCGTAGAGATGGCGTGACTGGGCGACAGGCAGGAGTGATTTGGTTATGAGTTCTGTGGATCGTAGAGGCGAGGTCGCCCAATCACTTAATGATGTGCGCACTCGCGTGGAGCAAGCCACTGCCAGGGCTGGCCGTTCACCAGAGTCGGTCACGTTGATTGCTGTGACTAAGACATATCCAGCAAGTGATGTGAAGATTCTTTTTGATCTTGGAGTTCGTGACTTCGGCGAGAATAGAAGCGCAGAAGGTGCAGAGAAATCGGCTCTGGTTGCTGGTCGTTGGCACTTTCAAGGACAGATCCAGAGTAATAAAATTGGCGCCATCGCTAAGTGGGCGAACACGATTCACTCCCTCGATCAGCTCTCACACCTTGCAAAATTTGATAGAGCAGTAGGAGAAGATTCTGGAAAACGTCTGCAAATCTTCATTCAACTCTCACTTGATGGAGATGCCACCAGGGCAGGTGTTTCCGGCGATCTACTTCTGACTCTAGGGCAGGCTGTGATGGAGTCGAAAAACCTTGATCTCATGGGGCTGATGGTGGTCCCACCCGTAGAGGCAGATCCTGAGAGAGCCTTTGCCGAGGTTACCGATCACGCAGAGCGCTTTAAGAGAGAGTTTCCAACGGCTACATCGCTATCGGCTGGAATGAGCGGCGACTATGAAATTGCAATTGCCTATGGTGCGACACACATCCGCGTAGGGAGCCAAATACTGGGTCCGCGCACCGCGCCCGCCTAAAATTATCGCTATGTCTGCACTCAATAAAGTAATGGAATACCTTGGCCTCGTCGATGGCCCAGAAGGTGCTACCGAAGAAGCGAAGCCAACTGCGACTCGTCGCGAGGTTCGCGTTACTACTCCAACACCTACACCAACAACTTTTACAACGTCAACTGCTACCGGAGTTACAGTCATCGGTGGCCGTCACGCTGTAGCTGCTGAACCAGTGCTAGACCTTGAACCTTCTTACAACATCATCACCTTGCATCCACGGTCATACTCAGAGGCTCGTCAGATGGCTGAGCATTATCGCCAGGGCAATCCAGTGATCATCAACCTTGATGACATGGATGAGTCAGAGCGCAAGCGTCTTGTTGACTTTGCAAGTGGACTCGCATTTGGACTTCAAGGCGGAATTGAGCGCATCGCAAGTCGCGTCTTCTTAATCTCTCCTGCAAATGTCAGCGTACGCACTGAAGATAAAGCTGCTTATGCACAAGCAAGCTTCTTCAATCAGAGCTAAGTAAGCGCTCTCACATTTATGTTACTTAAAGAGCTCATTCTCAACCTGCTTACATTTTTCAAGTGGGTTCTCTTTGCTCGACTCATCATTGATTACGTAAGAATGTTTGCCCGCAACTGGCGCCCAAAGAGCGCGATGATCGCACTCTTTGAAGTGATTTACGCAATTACCGATCCACCGATGAAGTTCGTTGGTCGATTTGTTCCACCGTTACGCATAGGCGGCGTTGCGATTGATCTCTCTTTTATCGTTCTACTCTTGGCGTTGAACTTTGCATCAACGCTGGTCAAGGTAGTCCTTTAAGGATTTAGATCGCTTTCTTCAGGCGAAGTTCAATCCCAAGTTCGTTATCGCTTGTTCCCAAGCTCTCATCATTGACCATTGATGTAGCAAGAACTTCACCACAGATGTGATCGAGCTGGGCAGTAATTGCAGCCAGCACCTGGGGGAGGCCGTGATAAGCAACCTCAATGCGATCAGAGATCTCAAAGCCATCGCTCTTACGCTTTTCCTGAATTGAGCGGATTACTTCGCGAACTAGACCGGCCTCAATTAACTCAGGTGTGAGCGCTAAATCA
>WLGP01000068.1 GCA_009703165.1 Actinomycetota bacterium
CATCGATTAGCTCTAGAGCGATCTCTGAACCTTCTAAGACTTCAGTCGCCATCGATTGGCCGCCAACCATCTTTGCCATCGCATTTGTAAAGTGTGTGACGACTTGTGCACCGGCATCAATTGCAGCACGTGCGGCATCTGCATCGGCATCTGAGTGGCCAATGGCAGCAATTACACCTTGTGAGACAAGCCACTGAATAGATTCGAGCGCACCCTCGAGTTCAGGAGCGATAGTGATCATGCGGATCGTTCCTTCACCGGCTGCAATAAGGCCTTTGACTTCATCGAGCGCTGGGGTGCGAAGGAGTTCCGGATCGTGGGCTCCGCACTTTGCGTGAGAGAGATATGGCCCCTCCAAGTGGATGCCAGATAACTCACCGCTCTTTACAAAGGGAATGAGTGCCTTGATCTGTTGAGTAAGTGTTGTCAGATCTGTTGTTACCAAACTTGCAATCTGTGATGTGGTTCCTGCCGTGCGATGTGTACGAATTACCTTCTCGACATTTTCCGCAAGTGGATCTACAAAGTAGTAACCACCTCCACCGTGGCAATGGATATCCACAAATCCTGGAATTAAAGTCTGCGAATACTTCTGCTGAGTATTTGGATTCTCGCCTTCACCGATTGCAGTGATTAATCCATCCTGGATCTCGATCCACACATTGGTGCGCATCTGCCCATCAATGACAGCGCTATGCGCAGAGATAATCATTTAAGGAAGACTTTCTCCACAACTAGGTCAATGAGCTTGTACCACTCTTCAGGGTCCATCTTGTTATCTACAAAGTCATCAACGATCATTCCAAGGGTGTAGGCCTGAACCAAAACCGCACCTGCATGGGCATCAAAGTCACTTGCATATAAACCTTTATTGCGCGCCTCATTAATGAGATCGATGAGTGCATCCGTCAGACGTGTTTGCTCTTCAGCAAGGCGTGCTCTAAATCGTGGATTGTGTTCTGCTGCTGCGATCGCGCGCGCACGTTGAAAACGAGTTTTGCTATAGACAGGATCTTGGGTAAATCGAGTTACTAACTTCAAACCCTTGAGAATATCTTCCTTAGTCTTTACTTTAGCAAGCATGGTCACGAGTGCTTCAACACTTCGATCAACCCATGCTGCATAACGTTCGACTTGCGCTTCTTCTAGAAGTTCACCGAGATCCTCAAAGTGGTGATAGAGACTTCCTTTGGAGATTCCAGATTTTTCTAGAATTTCATCGACTGCAATTTCAGTTGGCAACTTTGTATCGAGTAGCTCAACCGTTGTTGCAATCAAGAGCGCCTTAGTGGGGTGAATCTTTGTGGGCATCCCCCTATTTAACTCTATGAAGCCACCTTCAGGATAGTTTTCAAAGTGCGTCATGCATGTATCGAGGATAAGGTCACCCGTTATGAGAGCAGAGACTGCCGTTCCAGTAAATGAAGTGATCGCAACCCGCAGAAGCCCACGATCCTTAGATGCAAGCGTTGCGATTTCAGATACCGATCTTGTAGCAATCCTTGAGGCAGCGCGTTGGGCACCTTCGGCATTTAATGGTCAGCCATGGCGCTTCTTTGTAGGCAAGCAAGGCGATACGACCTATTCACAGATCCTCAGCTCACTCGTTGAATTCAACCAAGGGTGGGCAAAGAACGCTGCTGCGCTGATTCTTGTTGCCGCTAAGCCAACGCGTGATGATGGTTCAATTCACGGTGATTATCAATTTGATTGCGGTTTAGCAGTAGCCCAACTTGTGATTGAGACTCATGATCGCGGCTTAGTTGCCCATCAAATGACCGGCTTTGATAAAGATAAAGCGCGCACCAATCTTGAGATGGCAAGTGAGTTAGTACCTGTTGTTGTTATCGCCATCGGCAAGCAGGATGCACCTGAAAAGTTGCCGGCTGCTATGGCAGAGCGTGAAGTTGCACCTCGTGGTCGCAAACCTCTAGAAGAACTTGTAATTGCGGGCCTACCAAAGATTTAAAAGCGAGAGCGAATCTTCCAGAGATCGATAAAGACTGGTTGAAAGAGAGTGCTCGCTAAATAGTCGACGCCACTTGAACCGCCAGTGCCAGCCTTAGATCCGATTGTGCGCTCAACCATCTTTACATGGCGATATCGCCACTCTTGCATACCTTCATCGATATCAACTAAGCGCTCGCAGATCATTGCACCTTCAGGATCGTGGCGATGTACTGCAAGAAGAATCTCTTGAACCTCTTCGTTGCTCTCGTAGTGCGTAGTGACATCGCGATTAAGAATGTAATTCGGGATGCCGTGACCGCGGTGGTTGAGATAGGCAAGGGTTGAATCCCAGAGACTCTTGCGCGATGTAATCTCACCAATCTCTTCTTGATCGTGTGGCGGTAAGTGGCTAGCCATCTTTGAGCCACGACGACCAAGAATTGCTTCAACTTTTCTAAACTGCGCTGATTGAAAACCACTCGAAGAAGCTAAATATCCGCGGAAGGCGTTGAATTGAAGTGGCGTCATCGTCTCCAAAATATCGATCTGGGTAACGCAGACCTTGAGGATTGTGCGGATACGCCCCAAGATCGCCAAGCTGCGGTGGGTATCGCCTGCTTCAAGTGAGTGCTGGGCGGCGATAAATTCATGGATCAGTTGCTTAAACCAGAGCTCGTAAGTCTGATGAATGATGATGAAGAGCATCTCATCATGCTCTGGACCTTCAGAAAGTGGTCGCTGCAACTGCAAGAGTTCGTCAACTGCTAAATATGAGCTGTAGGTCAGCGCGGATTCATAACCTTCGTTAGAGGCGCTGCTCATGTGACTCTCGAATCTGTCTCTTGAATCTTCTCGTATTGACGTGAGGCAACTAGATCGCGCATACGCTGGAATCCATCCCAAATCTCAATGTATGACGTTGGCAATGGTGCGATTGCTAAACGAATGGAGTTAGGGGTGCGGTAATCAGGGATGACATTGGCAAATTGGCGCAAGGCAACACAGATACGCGCAGCATCTGGATGTCCCAGAGAGATATGGCCACCGCGCTCGGCGGCATCACGCGAAGTAAGTAGCGTAAATCCTAAATCGGCAAGCCAGGCATCGTAGAGATCGATCATCATCGCAGTTCCTGTTGCAGCCTTCTGAGCAATGGCACCGATGCCAGCTTCTTCAATCATTGAAAATGCCGTCTTCACACAGCGCAGACCAATTAATGATGGGCTAGCAATTTGGAATCCACGAATGCCATCTGCGCGTTCAAAGACTGGACCCATTCCAAATTGATCACCTTGTGAGAACCAACCTTGGATAGGAACCTGTAGCTCTGCCTGCACACGCTTATTTACATAGAGCCAGGCAGGTGCACCAGGTCCAGAGTTTCCATATTTATATGTGCAGCCAACTGCAATATCTACACCGTTCTTATCGAAATCCATCTCGATCGCACCGACTGCATGGCTGGCATCCCACAACAAGAATGCTCCATAAGTGCGTACTAAATCAGTGAGAGATTTAATGTCGTTACGTGCACCAGATCTATATTGAATGACTTCAAGAGTTACAAGTGCGACATCATCGCTTAAGTACTTTTCGAGAATCTCTGGAGTAATTCGTTCGTTCTCTGCGCTACCGGCGCTCTCGTTATCGATAATGATTAACTTCAAGCCAAATTGTTTTGCTATTCCATCGAGAATGTAGCGATCTGTTGGAAAGTTTGCCGCATCGGTGATGATTGTCTTGCGTCCTGGGCGGGCGTGAATTGCAGCAAGTGCCAATTGATAGAAGTTCACTGATGTGGTGTCACAGACCAAGACTTGACCGGCTGCTGCACCAAGGGTTGCTCGCCCTAGAAGATCACCTGTTGGTTGAGCCTCATCTACCCAATGGCCCCACCCTGTGACAACTTCCGGCCCCCATTCACTCACCATAAAGTCATTTACTGCTGTCACTGTTGCTAGAGGAAGTCGACCAAGTGAGTTTCCATCGAGATAACACATCTGCGGATCTGTGATCATAAAGAGGGATTTGAAGCTCTTGAGTGGATCTTTCTCATCGAGAGCGAGTGCATATTCGCGGTCTGTAACCATCATGGTGCAAAGGTACGCTTCTCCACTATGGCGCGCAATCTTGTAAACCTCGAAGGTGTAAGTAAGGCCTTTGATATTCGCCCATTACTGACCAAAGTCTCCATTGGAGTCTCTGAAGGCGATCGCATTGGAATCGTTGGAAGAAATGGTGCGGGCAAGAGCACGTTGATGAAGATTATCGCGGGCATTGAAGTCGCCGATGAAGGCCGCGTAACGCAAGGAAATTCCATCCGCGTTGGCATGCTCTCGCAGGTAGATGTTGCAGATAAGAGCGCAACTGTCGGCGATATTGTTATTGGCAATCGCGAAAAGCATGAGTGGGCCAGTGATCCCAAGATCCGCGAAGTATTTACTGGCCTCTTTGGTGGTTTCGATGATCATCTCTTCGAGAGAGTCTTCATCACACTCTCTGGTGGCGAGAAGCGTCGCGTGGGTCTAGCAAAGCTTCTGATCGATGATCTTGATCTGATTATGCTCGATGAACCAACGAACCACCTCGATGTTGAGGGCGTTGATTGGCTTGCTCGCCACCTCAATGCTCGTAAAGATTTAGCTGTTCTGGTTGTAACGCACGATCGCTGGTTCTTAGATGCAGTGACAGATCGCACCTGGGAGGTAGTCGGCGGATCTCTTGAAGAGTACGACGGCGGATACTCAGCCTACGTTTTGGCAAAGGCAGAACGTGCACGTCAGGCAAGTGCGATGGATGCGCGCAGAAATGCGTTGATTAAGAAAGAGTTGGCATGGCTTCGCCGCGGTGCACCGGCACAGACAGTTAAGCCAAAGTTTCGCGTTGATGCCGCAAATGAACTTATTAGCAACGAACCTGCCCCTCGCGATAAGGGCGAGTTACTTAAATTTGCGCTCAATCGCTTAGGTCGCACAGTCTTGGAATTTCAACATGCCAAGATCGCTGCAGGCGATAAGGAACTGATCGGTGAATTAACGTGGAATGTCGGTCCTGGCGATCGATTTGGAATCGTGGGAGTAAATGGCGCGGGTAAGACAACGTTGATGCGAACTATGGCATCAGAGATCGAAGTTGCAGCCGGCAAGTTAGTCACAGGAATTACCGTCAAAATTGCCTTTCTGACGCAGCATTTAGATGAGCTTGATCCTACGTGGCGCGTGCTGGAAGCTGTTGAAAATGTCGCCAACCACATTGAGATTGGTAAAGGAAAGACGCTCTCGGCATCTCAACTCTGTGAACGTTTAGGTTTTGATCGCGATGGTCAGTGGACACCTGTGGGAAATCTTTCCGGGGGAGAGAAACGTCGCTTACAACTGACACGGTTGTTGATGGATTCACCTAACGTCTTGCTCCTTGATGAACCAACAAATGACTTTGATATTGAGACGCTGACAGAACTTGAAGATCTGCTCGATAGTTTTGGTGGAACACTCATTGTGATCTCACACGATAGATACTTCTTAGAGCGCGTCTGCGATCGCTTTGTCGGTCTGTTGGGAGATGGGCAGTTGCGCGATCTACCTCGCGGAGTCGATCAGTATTTGGAAGATCGCGCCAAATCTCTATCTCCGCAAACATCTTCTGGAACGGGCAAAGTCTCAAACGCTGCCCAGCAACGTACGCTGAAGAAAGATCTGACTCGAGTAGAGCGCCAGATTGAGAAGGCTCGCGAGAAATTAGCTGCGCTTAAATCTGAGCAAGATACTGCTTCATTTGATGCCCAGCGCCTTACAGAGATTGCCTCAGAGATAGCATCTCTTGAGAGCGAGCTAGCCACACGGGAAGAAGAGTGGTTAGAGATTAC
>WLGP01000069.1 GCA_009703165.1 Actinomycetota bacterium
AGCGGCAAGGTCTATAAAGTCACGCAGAGATAGCCTCGTTCGCCAGATGGCTCATTCTCTATTAAGATAATGCTTAAGTTATTGGGGTCGGTGTAATTCCGAACCGGCGGTTAAAGTCCGCGACCCGTTGGCAGCCAGCTAACGGTGGACTCAGTGTAATTCTGAGACCGACGGTTAAAGTCCGGATGAGAGATAACTTATGTGCAGTCGTTCTGCCTTGCCTGATTTTGTTTTTCAATTTCTGGCGCTGGTGCGAACGCCTGCTCCCTGTTGCATACCCCGATGACTTGCTACATCAAGAGTCGAAACGGGAGGTGCGATCAATGCAATCAACACAAGCAATGCAGCGCGCCTTAACCCTGTCGGAAAAGGGCTATGGCCTTACTTATCCAAACCCAATTGTCGGTGCTGTCATTACCAATCCCGCAGGTGAAGTTATCGGTGAAGGCTTTCACCAGAGATTTACCTCAGTCGATCATGCCGAAGTCGTTGCCATCAAGAGCAGCACTCAGCCGCTCAAGGGCAGCACCATCTACGTAACTCTTGAACCATGTAACCACGTTGGCGCAACACCTGCCTGTACATCGGCGATCATCGACTCTGAATTTGCTCGCGTTGTTATTGCGACAGAAGATCCCCATGCAATTGCAAGTGGGGGAATTCAAACTCTGCGCGATGCGGGGATCGATGTTGAAGTAGGTCTGCTCGCCCCAGACATTGAATTTTCAAATCGTAGTTGGCTCCACAAAATTGCTACAGGTCGCCCGAGAATGATCTGGAAGCTTGCGATTTCGCACGATAACAAAATTGCACAAGGTGATGGATCGCCACGTTGGATTTCATGCGAGCAATCACGCGCAGATGTTCAGGTGCTGCGATCACAGTCTGATGCGATCTTGATTGGTACAGGTACTGCCCTAGCTGATAACCCACATCTGATTCCACGTGTCGAAGGTCTGCTACGTAATCCAGATCGGATTGTTGTGGGCACTCGCGAACTTCCAGAAAACCATAACCTCTTCGATAAGAGCGCGCAGACCACCTTTATAAAGAGTAATAATCTCGAAGAGATCATCTCTGAAATTTCATCACACGGTTATAACCAGGTTCTCCTTGAATGTGGTCCAACTCTAGGCAATGCTCTCTTGAAGGCCGGATATATCGATGAACTGGTGATCTATCAATCTCCGGAAATACTTGGAGAAGATGGAATCGATGCTTTTCTTGATCTCGACTTTGAATTGATCAAGCAGGATCAGATCGGCGTTGACACTAAGTCTCACTATTTCATTAAGAAGGTGGGTGGTTAATATGTTTACTGGACTCATTACAGAGGTCGGCACTATCGCATCGATTACCCATGGCGATGAAAGTGCGGTCATCGTAATTCAGGCACCGGCCACTGTCGCCGGCGTTTCTCTCGGTGATTCAATCGCTGTTAATGGAGTATGCCTGACGGCCACTGCTATTTCGGATTCAACATTTACTGCAGACGTTATGGTGCAGACACTTTCGCTTACATCCCTTGGTTCTTATGCAGTCGGGGATCGCGTCAACCTGGAACTTGCTGCTACTTTGGAACATCGCATGGGCGGCCATATGGTTCAAGGGCATGTAGATGGCGTTGCAACAGTTGCATCCATTACAGATGGTCCAAAGTGGCAAGAGTTCACAGTCTCATTACCTGAGCACCTCATGAAATATGTAGTTGCCCAAGGGTCCATCTGCATCGAGGGTGTCTCCCTCACAGTTGGCGCACTCAACGATCAAAAGAGTGAAGTCACCGTGTGGCTAATTCCCGCAACACTTGAGAAGACAAATCTTTCAAGTAAGAAGGTAGGGGACTCACTCAATATTGAAGTTGATGTCCTGGCTAAGTACGTCGAGAGATTGTTGGAAAAGCGATGACAATGGTGCAGATTTCGATTCCAGAAGCTCTCGAGCGATATAAGAACGGTGAATTTCTCATCGTTGTCGATGACCTTGATCGCGAGAATGAAGGCGATCTGATGTTGCTTGCTACGAAGGCAACTCCAGAAAAAGTTGCCTTCATGGTTACTCATACAACGGGAATTCTCTGTGTGGCACTTACGAAGGCGCGTGCTCGTCAGCTTCATCTGCCACTGATGGTTGAAAACAACGAAGATCAGCGCCGTACTGCCTTTACCGTTGCTGTCGATTATGCCCTTGGGATCACAACAGGTGTTAGCGCTACAGAGCGAGCGCGAACAGTAAATGCCTTGGCCAATGCTGAAGTGAAGGCAGCTGACTTTATTCGCCCCGGACATGTCTATCCATTGGTCGCGCACGAAGATGTTCTTAATGGTCGCCAGGGCCATACCGAGGCAGGAATTGCCCTCTCGCAATTGAGTAATACATCCGAGCACGCGCTCCTCTCAGAGATCGTTGCACCTGATGGTTCGATGGCGCGCGGTGAGAGCCTGCAGGCATTTGCTGCAGAGCATCAGATTCCGATCATCGCTATCGCTGATTTAGCGCAGTTCTATGCCGAGAATTTCTCGCAGAGCACATCACAGAGTCCAAGACTTGAATGGGCGAACCTTCCCATCGATGGTCAGATGTGGGAGATTGCAACATATCCAGCACTGCGCCAACGCGATCACGTTATCTTGTCATTTAACCGAGAGAGCACTTCCTCTCCAACATATCTACGCATCCACTCAGAGTGCTTTACCGGTGATGTCCTCGGTTCGCAGCGTTGTGATTGTGGCGATCAGTTACACCTTGCGATGCAGACAATAGTTGCACAGGGCTCTGGCTACATCATCTATATGCGAAACCATGAGGGACGTGGAATTGGTCTTGCCGAGAAGTTAAAGGCTTACCAATTGCAGGATCAAGGGATGGATACAGTTGAAGCCAATATTGCACTAGGCCACCAGATTGATGCCCGTGAATGGCATGATGCGTTAGAGATGATGGCCGATCTTGGCTTAAGAGATGTTGTATTGATGACCAATAACCCAGAGAAGATCTCTGCCCTTACCGATGCAGGAATCAAGGTTGAGGTGTTATCTCTTCCAGTAAAGGCCAACTCATTTAATCAAAGCTACTTAGATACCAAGGCAAGTAAACTCGGACACAGAAGGTCAGGAGAATAAGATGTCAGGAAATGCTCCAGAGATAACTCTTCCTCAGCTACCAGATGCGCGAGTTGCGATCATCTCCTCTAGTTGGCACCTTGATATCTGTAACGATTTGATCGCTGGTGCAGAGAGAGCGCTGAGTGCTGCCTCGATTACCGATGTCACAGTCATATACGTTCCAGGATCTTTTGAGATTCCACTTGCTGCACAGATGGCCTTTGAAAAGGGCTTTGATGCAGTGGTTGCAGTCGGCCTTGTATTAAAGGGAGAGACCCCTCACTTTGATTATGTCTGCCAAGGTGTCACTCAAGGAGTGATGGATGTGAGCATAAAATTTAGCGCTCCCATTGGCTTTGGCGTGCTGATGTGCGGCAACCTTGAACAAGCTATCGCTCGCAGCGGTCGCCCAGAAAGCGATGAAGATAAGGGCTATGACAGCGCAGTTGCTGCGATCAAACTCTTGGAACTTAAAAAGTAATTATCTCGTCAAGGTAACTTTGTTCAGACCCTTAGGTGCATCTGGGTTGAGACCTTTAGCTACTGCTAATTGATTAGCTAGCAATTGCAGGACTGATGAATCCAGCAAACATGAGTGACTCTCATGATCGATAGATGATCCACCGAGGAAGGTCTCACCATCTGCGCAATACTCGGATGAGCCAATCCAGTAGATCTTCTTTGTTATCGCACGAACGCGATCAACTGTAGGAGCAATCACTTCATAATCTTGTCCCGTTGGAGCAAGGAAGATCACCGATGAGCCGTCTTTAAGAGCTGCAATTGGCCCATGAAGATATTCGGCCGTTGAATTGGCTGGAACATTGATTAGCGATGTCTCTTTAATCTTGAGTGAAAGTTCTAGAGCATTGGCCAGTGAATATCCGCGACCTAAAACGACGATGTCGGTGGCATGATGGAGGTCAGTTGCGGCTGCAATGCGGGCATCAGCATCGGCAATAATCCGTTCAGCCTCTTGCGCTAATCCAGCCGGTGAGCTTTGTGTCAGCATTGAATCGACCAGCATCTGTGCGTGTAAGAGCTCTGACGAATAACTCTTGGTGGCTGCAACTGCTAATTCAGGGCCAACGCCTAGATCAATGTGGTGGTGGGCAAGCTGGGCCAATGGGCTCGTTGAATCATTTGTCATCGCAACAAAATATGCGCCACTTGCAATTGCAGTGCGTGCAAATTCAACGAGATCTGTTGACTTTCCGCTTTGGCTCATCCCGATCAAAAGGTTATTGCGCATTGCGATAGGGGATTTGTAGATCGATGTGGTCGAAGGTGAGGCATCTGCAACCAAAATTCCAAGTTTTACCTCAATGAGATATTTGAGGAAGAGAGATGCATTTCCTGATGTGCCGCGGCCGAGAACTTGAACCGTTGAGAAATCTTTCTGGCGCAAAACTGATGCCACCTGATTGATATCTGCTGCACGAGCGATGGCATCTGTAATGATGCGAGGAAACTCATGAATCTCGCTATACATCGTGGTCTGATTGGCCTGGCTCATAATGCCTGAAGTCTACTTTGCCCACCCAGCACCTGACCATCTTCCTCTGCTTTATTGGCTACTATTAGGTGAATTTACTGGGGGTTATTTTTCGATGAGCTTATCCAAAGATGCGAATTGGTGGCGTCAGGCAGCGATTTATCAGATCTACCCTCGCAGTTTTAAAGATTCCAACGGTGATGGAATCGGTGATCTCAAGGGAATTACTTCGCAAGTTCCTTACCTGCAATCACTCTCACTTGATGCAGTCTGGCTCAGTCCGTTCTACCCATCAGCCCTAGTAGATGGTGGATACGATGTTGCTGATTATCGCAATGTAGATCCCAAACTTGGAACGCTTGAAGATTTTGATGAAATGTTGACAGCCCTTCATGGCGCTGGAATTCGCGTCTTTGTAGATATCGTTCCTAATCACTCATCAAATCTTCATCAATGGTTTATCGATGCTCTTAATTCGGAGCCGGGTTCACCAGAGCGTGCTCGTTATATTTTCCGTGATGGAAAAGGTAAAGATGGGGAACTTCCACCAACTGATTGGCCCTCTCACTTTGTACCATCTGCCTGGACGCGCATTACTGAAAGAGATGGCAAACCAGGTCAGTGGTACTGCCATCTCTTTGCACCAGAGCAACCTGATCTCAACTGGGATAACCCAGAGGTCGAGGCAGACTTTATTAAGACCCTACGTTTCTGGGCAGATCGCGGAGTCGATGGCTTCCGTGTAGATGTAGCCCACGCGATGAAGAAAGATTTATCTGAGCCACTGCGTAGTCAACCAACGCTGGGTTATGAAAATCCTCAACTAGATGGCAAGGGCGTCTTCTTTGATCGCACCGAACTCTTTGAAGTCTATAAAGAGTGGCGCAAAGTCTTTAATGAGTATGACCCACCACGCGTGGCAGTTGCTGAGGCGAATGTGCCGATTGAGCGTCTTCCACTTTATGCAAGCGATAAGACTCTGGGGCAGGCATTTAATTTTGCCTTTCTCGATGCCAAGTTTGATCCGG
>WLGP01000007.1 GCA_009703165.1 Actinomycetota bacterium
AGGTTTTGGGTTCAAAGAAGGTCATCCCTCAGAAACTTATCGATGCTGGATTTACATGGGATTACCCGCATGTAACCTCTGCCCTCGATGCCCTTATAGAGAATTAATTAATTCAAGGGCGGCAAGACGCCCAGAGGCTAGCGCTCCATTTTGCGATGGCGCACTTAAATAATCTCCAGCTCGCCAAATGCCTTCGCGCACCTGCAACGATTGCACGCGAGATCGCCCTGGAGAAAATAACGGCAATGCATTCTTTATGTCGTACTTAGCAACAAGTTCCCAATCAGCGGTATCTACCTGCCAGATGAGAGCAAGGTGGCGTCGCACCTCAGACTCAGATGCATGCCCTAACGTCGTACTGGAGTACAGAGTGCGATCTATCGGTGCAGATGCGGGTAGTAATTCTGAGATTGCAAGGGAATTGACGATGGGTCCGCGAGCCAATCCATCCACGCGTAAGGTGGAATCCCCTCCATTAATCTTCTTGGTCGAGTGATACCAAGTCGTGCAACTGACTTCTTGGCCTACATCTTCGATTTCAAGTAACTGCGCTGCAGTTGTCTGGTCGGTTGCAACAATAATTGCCTTCGCAGAGATATGGCCGATAGAAGTCTCTAACTCTGTCGCTGCAATGGCATTGACTTGAACAGTGTTTTCAATCTTTCCGATATGACTAGCTAAGACTTCCGTCAATCGACCTGCGCCAAGAGAAGGCAGGCCGGGAGCACCACTGATGAAACTCTTGATAATTTCGCGACCACTCGTTGCATCTACGCGCGCTGGATCTGCAAGAAATACACCCGTAAGGAAAGGTTTGAGCACTCGTACGTAGAGGCTTGCGCACCCTGCGCCAAGTAATTCACTCTCAACGCTTGCACCGTGGGCAGACTTTGAAATCAGGTATCTGATAAATGAAATCTTCTCCCCCAGCGATCCCGTTTGAGAGTTAAAGGCTGAGAAGAAGTACTTACGCGGATCACCTAAGCGAATGACCTCTGTATCGAGCGAGACATCTACTGCACGCGGTGCGTAGATGAAATCCAACTCTTCGACAATGCCTAAGGCTTTTAGCTCGGGGTAAGCAGCGTTGATCAATTGAAATCCACGATCGAAGCGATATCCATTAATCAGATCGCTCTGCACTCGGCCACCTACACCCGGATTTGCTTCGAGGACTCGCACCTTAACGCCGGCATCAATGAGAGTTTTTGCCGCCGACAATCCAGCCAGCCCTGCACCGACGATGACAACTGGAAGTTCGTTATCGGACACTGATCTCACGAGCTCTTTCAATAAGTTGTGCAACCTGCAGTGCATCATCGAGAGAGACGGGTGCTGGGCCGCCGCTCTCAATCGCCTGAGCAACTAAGGTGTAGAAGGCGGCGTAATTTCCAGAGATGCTCTCAACTGGAGTCACGACATCTCCTCGATGAAGATGGGCTGGAGTAACCATCGCCTTAGACCACTGTCCGCCGATGGGAATTTCTCCGCGTCGAAGCGCATCTTCTTGAGGATCTAATTCGCTAATCACAAGTGCACCTTTACTGCCGAGCAATCGAACTCGAGGGCCCGGGGCTCCGCTAATTGCAGATGCCGCCAGATACGAGTCGACGCCGGAAGCATGCTTCAAGACCACGGTGACATCATCATCTGATCCCCCGCGAATTGATCGAACGCTAGCGCTGACAACTTCTGCTGGTCCAAAGTAATCAAGTGCTGTTGAGATCAAATGCGATTGGAGGTCAAGGAGTAATCCACCACCATCTTCAGGTGAGAGATTCTCGCGCCATGATGCAGGGTTTCGATCTGGGCGGAAACGTTCAAAGCGACCATCGAATCGGAATGGAGTTCCTAGTTCACCGGTGGCTAATAACTTCTTAATCGTCAAACTATCGCTATCCCAGCGACGGTTGAAGAAGGTTGTGAGCAGGGTGTCATTGCTGGCTGCACAATCAATCAACTCTTGAACTTCTGCAACGGTGCGACCCATCGGCTTATCAACAACCGTTGGAATCTTTCGCGACAGGGCAGCCTTTGCTTGCGGCAGGTGTGCCACATTGCTTGAGGCGATGACAACTAAATCGAGGCCTGAATCCAGAAATGCATCTAGGGCAGAGAAAATAGTTGCATCCGGAAAGTCACTCGTTGCTTGTGTAATTCGGTCAGGGTTTGCCGTAAGAATTGAGGCCATCTCAAATCCGCAGCCTCGAAGTAGCGGGCCATGAAATACACGCCCCGCTAAACCGTACCCTGCAATTCCAACGCGCATGAGTTAATTCACCGACTCCTTAGCAAGCTTTGAAGGCCACCAGACCTTAGGACCGATCTCGTGAACGAGGGCTGGAACTAAGATTGAGCGAACAATGATGGTGTCGAGCAAGACACCGAATGCCACAGCAAATCCAAGTTGCGCCAACGGCACGAGTGGAAGCAATCCAAGCACTGCAAATGTTGCTGCGAGGACAATTCCTGCAGATGTAATCACGGCACCAGTAACAGTGAGCCCTTTGATTACTCCTGCGCGAGTGCCAATCTTGAGTGACTCTTCGCGAACTCGAGTCATCAGGAAGATGTTGTAATCGATTCCCAGAGCCACCAAGAAGATGAAGGCAAACAGTGGGAACGAGTTATCTCCACCAGGGAATCCAAAGACATGGTTGAAGACCAACGCACAGACTCCGAGGGTTGCAAAATACGAGAGCACAACCGTAGCTAATAGGAGAATCGCGCTAATAATACTTCGTAGCAGCAAACCGAGAATTAATGTAATCGCTAAGAGAACAATCGGGATGATTGTGCGATTATCTTCTGAGTTTGCTGTTCTCACATCGAAGTACACCGCGCTAGTTCCACCAACAAGAGCAGATGGATCGACAGACTTGGCGATACGTCGAATCTCAGGAACATCGTTGCCTGCCTCAACGCTATCGGGTGCCTTATTTAATGTGAGATTGAGAATTACCTTGCCATTAACTTGGGCAACTTCTGGCAGAGGCTGACCCAGTATTGGTAGGCCGGCTAGTTGCGGAGTCACATCTGTCACTCCGGGTGCTTGTCTAAGCGCTGCACTCATCTGATCAATCTTTGCAGCCGAGAAAACAACTTGCGTCGGATCTCCTTCACCGCCAGGGAAATGCGTCTCCAACTTCTTCTGGCCGACTACTGATTCAGGGTTACCGGTAAAGGTATCGATAGTTCCAAGACCATCTGTCTTCAGAGTTGTCGAAGCAAAGGCGAAGAGCAGAAGAACTGATCCGCTGATCACCCACGCCTTACGTGGATTCTTTCCGACTGAAGTACCTACCTTTGACCACATTCCACTCATGACATGATCATCGCCATCAAAGAGTGGTCTGCGTGGCCAGAAGATCCATCGACCAAAGATGAGTAAGAATGCTGGCAGTAAAGTCAGGATTGTAAACATTGCGCAGACAATTCCAATTGCACCAACTGGACCCAGACCTGCTGTATTTGAGAGTTGGCTAAAAAGGAGAATCAAGAGTGAGATTGCAACCGTTGAACCTGAGGCAAGAATTGGTTCCCAGACTCCCTTATAGGCAGCGCGCATGGCAGAGAATCTGCTCTCGTGAAGATGTAACTCTTCTCGATAGCGAGCGATCAATAGCAATGCGTAATCAGTTGCCGCTCCGATAACTAAGATCGACAAAATTCCTTGCGACTGACCATCGACATCAATGATGTCATTCTTTGCCAGCAAGTAGACAATTCCGCCAGCCAGCGTCAGAGCAAAGAGCGCTGAGACCAAAGGAATAATCCAAAGAATCGGCGATCGATAGACGACGATCAAAATGACTGCAACTACACCGAGCGTGGTCAGAAGTAAGGTTGAGTCGATGCTTCCAAAGGCAGCAAAGAGATCACCAAATAGTCCACCGGGACCTGTAACGTAAGATTCAACGCCATTAGCTTTTGCAATCGGCTCAACATCTTCACGCAGAGCTTCAATGATTGCCGGTAACACTGGCTCGTCATTTGGCAAGACTTTACCAAGGGCTGTTCCATCAAGTGGAATATTGGCAAGGATTGCTTTCCCATCTTCTGACGGAAAGACCGTTATCTGTTGTGCAGGCGCTAGATAATCTTTAATCGTCGCTGTTGTCCCGCCCAAAGTCAGATCACCAACTGTTGCTAGGTGAGAGTTAATCGCCGCAAAAGTTGCAGCATCGCCCTTACCTTCGAAGAGAATTAAGGTAGGAAATGTAAAAGAATCTTTATCAGAAAATGTCGCAATAACTTCTGAGGCTTGTGTTGCCTCCGCTCCCTTGGGGAGGAAGGAGGAGTTGTTATTTTCTTGAACCGAGGTCAGCTTTCCAAAGAGTGGCCCGAAGATTCCGCTGATGATGAACCAGGAGATCACTACCAACATCGCTAGGGCATATGGCTTTCGGTTCTTACCGGTTGATTGGGTCTGGTTCACTGTTGACACTAGAAGAGGGCCTTTCCTCGCAAAGCACGGGCGGATTAGCAAGAAGGCAAGCCTACCTTTAGGCTGGGGCTGTGCCTGTTGCCGACTCATCTACCTCACATGCTCCAATTGCTCTCAAGCGTGCTGGCGTTATGGAGTATCTCGATGCGCTAGAGCTACAGCGATCACTCCACCAAGAGATCAGAGATGGTTTGCGCGAGAACACTCTTGTCATTGTCGAACACCCTTCTGTCTACACCGCAGGCAAGCGCACAGAAGATCACGAACGCCCACATGATGGAACACTCGTTATCGATGTTGATCGCGGCGGAAAGATCACATGGCATGGGCTCGGTCAATTAGTCGGCTATCCGATTATTCGATTAGCAGAACCAACAGAACTTGTCGGATATGTCCGAGAGATTGAATCTGCACTCATTGCAACCTGTAAGGAACTCGGCCTTACCACCACAAGAGTCGATGGGCGCTCAGGTGTATGGGTTGTCGACGATCAAGGTGGACGAAAGATCGCTGCAATCGGAATTCGCGTCGCAGGAGGGGTAACCATGCATGGTTTTGCCCTCAATGTTGAGCCAGATCTGAGCGCATTTAGGGCAATCATCCCCTGCGGCATCGAGGATGCCACCGTCACATCACTTGCCATCGAACTCGGCCGTAGTATTAGCGTCGAAGAAGTCTTACCCATTGTTGAGAAATATATGTATGAATCACTAGCGAAGGTGAGTAGATGACCACACAGCCTGATGATCGTAAATTGTTACGTATCGAAGCTCGTAATGCGCAGACGCCGATTGAGCGTAAGCCTGAGTGGATCAAAACTCGCGCCAATATGGGTCCTGAGTACACACGTCTTCGTACTCTCGTAAAGAGTGAAGGGCTACACACAGTCTGCCAAGAGGCAGCCTGTCCAAATATCTTTGAATGCTGGGAAGATAAAGAAGCGACATTTCTTATCGGCGGCGAACGCTGCACGCGACGTTGCGACTTCTGCAATATCGATACAGGCAAACCGCTTCCGATTGATCGCGAAGAGCCACGTAAAGTTGCAGAGTCGGTCAAGACTATGGGACTTAAGTACGCAACGATTACCGGGGTTACCCGCGATGATCTAGAAGATGAAGGCGCTTGGCTCTACGCCGAGACAATTCGCAAAGTTCATGAGATCAATCCTGGCTGCGGAGTTGAGATGCTCGCCCCAGATTTCAGCGGTAATCCAGATCTACTCAACCAAGTCTTTGATGCAAAGCCTGAAGTATTTGCTCACAACTTAGAGACTGTCCCCCGTATCTTTAAAACTATTCGCCCTGCCTTTACATACGATCGCTCACTTAATGTCATCACCCAAGCAAGAGATTATGGATTGATTACAAAGTCCAATCTCATCTTGGGTCTTGGTGAGACACGTGAAGAGATTTCACAAGCACTTGTCGATCTTCATGCTGCAGGATGCGATCTCATCACCATCACTCAGTACCTGCGCCCAACAATGAAGCACCACCCTGTTGAGCGTTGGGTAAAGCCAGAAGAGTTTGTAGAACTTGCCCAAGAGGCGACAGAGGCAGGATTCCTTGGTGTGATGAGTGGGCCGCTTGTACGCAGTAGTTATCGCGCAGGACGTCTCTATCGCCAGGCGATGGAATCTCGCGCTCAGGCAGGCGCGCAGTAACGTGGCAGATCTTGTCTATCCCCCAGTTGTCGTAGCACTGAAGACATTCTGGAAGTACCTTGGCCTGCGCTTTGATTTTAATGGCGAAGAGAACCTTCCTCGCAAGGGCGGGGCTATTCTTGCGATGAACCACGTGAGCTATCTCGATTTTGCTCTTATCGGAACTGCAGCACTACCTGCCAAGCGATGGATTCGCTTCATGGCTAAGAAAGAACTTTTCGATAATAAAGTTGCCGGACCTTTACTTCGCGGAATGCATCACATCAGCGTTGATCGATCAAGTGGCTCTGCTTCCTTTGCTACAGCGCTACGCGCACTTGAATCCGGTGAGTTCGTCGGCATCTTTCCAGAGGGAACAATCTCTGTAAGTTTTGAGTTGAAGGAATTTAAATCAGGTGCTGTGCGATTAGCTGTCGGTGCTGGAGTTCCTGTTATCCCTGCTGTCGTTTGGGGATCGCAACGACTCTGGACAAAAAAGGTGAAGCGCGATCTGAAGAGAAATAAGTTTCCTATCTTGGTCACCTTCGGCCAGCCGCTGCATTTCACCAAAGATACAGATATTGAAGAGGGTGAGGCCCAATTACGAGCGGCAATGAGTGCACTCCTTCTCGATGTTCAATCTCGATATCCAGATAGCCATATTGGTGCTCGCTGGGCTCCAGTTCGTCTTGGTGGAACTGCCCCCGCTCCCCTAAACTAACGCCCATGTTTAAGAAGAAGAAAAAAGAGCCAAAGATCAGAGAGCCTCGCTTTAAAGCAATTCGCGATGCCTACGCACTTACGAAGAGTGTTAAGCCTTGGATCGGTAGCCTCCTGGCGCTGATCTTCATCGCAGTCCTTGCAGCAGGAATCGGAATCGGTTTTGCAGTCGGCCATCCCTTCTACTTTGGATTTATCGCACTCCCTCTTGCGCTCTTAGCAGCGCTCTTTATCTTCTCTCGTATCGCACTCAATGCAAGCTTTGCTAGCGTTGAAGGACAACTTGGCGCAGCAGCCAGCGTTTTGATGGCTATCCGCAAAGGCTGGACAACAACGCCAGCAGTTGCAGTAAATAAGAGCCAAGATATGGTCCACCGCAGCGTCGGTCGCGCCGGAATTGTTCTCACCGCAGAAGGATCGATTGCCACCCGTCAATTGGTGCAATCAGCCCGTAAAGATGCAGAACGTTTTGCTCCAGGAGTTCCAATCTATGAAGTCTGGGTTGGCGATGGTGAGGGTCAAGTACCTCTTCGTAAATTACAGAGGCACCTTGGAAAGATGAAGAAGAAGTTATCTGCCCACCAGATGCGTGAAGTGCGTGCCCGCCTCAAGGCAGTCGGCGGAATGTCGCTGCCAATTCCTAAGGGACCAATGCCAAAGAATCTACGCGTTCCTAAGCGTTAATTCTTATCGCGTCCTCACAAGGACTGTGTCACTCAGTCTTTCATTTACTCCGCGACCGTCCTGGTCAAAGGTAATTGCGGTGACGATCACCACAAGAAGTACTGATCGAATCAACGCTTGAAGCGGCGTAGGCATCTGCCCATCTGAGAAACGGACGATCTTTAATCCCACGATTCGATGGCCAGGAGTTGCTCCCCCGAGGGATGCAAAGAGTAGGTACTGAGTGAAGTAGATCGCCAGGATCACAGTTCCGGTGGAGAAGTCGCCGATCTCGGAGAAGAAACCGACTGCGATCGCATAAGACATGCCCCAATCGATGAGCAGTCCGAGCATGCGCCGCCCTTGACCCACTCTCGGGTAGCGGGGATCAGGCTCCATCATGGGATCAGCCTAGCCGAGAGGGATGTAACAAGGATGTAACACGGCGATGATGCCTTTTTTACCTTCGAGATCTATGGTTAAGCCATCTCAAAGAGCCTCAGAGCCGAGCGTCTCACAGTGATTACAAGAAAAATCGGAGTACTCAATGTTTAAGAATGCGCAAGAAATCTTCGCCTACATCAAGAAGGAAGATGTAAAACTTGTTGATGTTCGCTTTACCGATCTTCCAGGAATTCAACATCACTTCAACGTTCCTGTTGAATCATTTGATGAAGCAGTCTTCACCGATGGTTTGATGTTTGATGGCTCTTCAATCCGTGGATTCCAATCAATCCACGAGTCAGATATGAAGCTACTTCCAGTTCCAGAATCTGCCTACCTCGATCCTTTCCGCCTCGAGAAGACTCTGATCATCATCTTCTCAGTGCATAACCCAACAGATGACACACCATACTCACGCGATCCACGCGGAGTTGTGAAGAAGGCTGTCGATTACCTCAAGTCAACAGGTATTGCAGATCAGGCATTCTTTGCACCAGAGGCTGAGTTCTACGTCTTTGATGCTGTTCGCTTTAAGACAGGTATCAACGAGGCTTACCACCACATCGATTCATATGAGGGTGCATGGAATACCGGCATCGTTGCAGATCCTGATGGAACTCCAAACCGTGGATACCGCACACGCATTAAGGGCGGATACTTCCCAGTTTCACCAACAGATCAATTCGCAGATCTTCGCGATGAGATGGTGATGGAGCTCGGTCGTGCAGGTCTCCTCGTTGAGCGCTCACACCACGAAGTGGGTACTGCAGGACAGATGGAGATCAACTACCGCTTTACAGATATTTTGACAGCAGGCGATGAGTTGATGAAGTTTAAGTACATCATCCGCAACGTTGCCTGGGAAGGTGGCAAGACTGCGACCTTTATGCCAAAGCCACTCTTTGGTGATAATGGTTCAGGTATGCACGTTCACCAATCACTCTGGAAAGATGGCAAGCCACTCTTCTTCGAAGCTGGTACATATGGCGATCTTTCAGATATGGCACGTTGGTATATCGGTGGACTTCTTAAGCATGCGCCATCACTTCTTGCCTTCACAAACCCAACAGTGAACTCTTATCGCCGTCTAGTTCCAGGTTATGAAGCACCTGTAAACCTTGTCTACTCAGCGCGCAACCGCTCTGCATGTATTCGTATTCCAATTACAGGATCAAGTCCTAAGGCAAAGCGCATCGAATTCCGTTGCCCAGATCCATCATCAAACCCATACCTTGCATTTGCAGCAATGCTCATGGCCGGTATCGATGGAATCGTCAATAAGATCGAGCCACCTGCCCCAGTTGATAAGGATCTCTACGAACTCGAGGGTGAAGAAGCTCGCGCTATTCCTCAGGTTCCAGGATCTCTTGATGCTGTTCTCGATAGCCTTGAGGCAGATCATGCATTCCTTACACAAGGTGGAGTCTTCAGCGAAGACCTCATCTCAACATGGATCGAATGGAAGCGTAAGCAAGAAGTTGATTACGTACGCCTACGTCCGCATCCAGCAGAGTTCGAGCTCTACTTCGATATCTAAGATATCCAAGCGCTCACAAGAGGCCCTCGTCACATCATGTGGCGGGGGTTTCTTATTCCACCAAGATTTCAACTGCTCGCAGATAGACTCTGCACATGACGCGCAAGATCTCCCCACTGAGAGAGTTTCTCCACAGAGAGTCATCCTCTGGCGCACTTTTAATTGTTGCCGCACTCCTTGGCCTTGCCATCGCAAATTCACCTCTGTCAGATCGCTACTTTGATTTTCTCGCACTCGGTTTTGAGATTCACCTCGGCATCTTCCATCTGAGCCTGACCACTCTCACGGTAGTTAACTATGGATTTATGACAATCTTCTTCTTTGTTGTAGGCCTTGAGATCAAACGCGAGCTCGTTGCCGGTCATCTCTCATCGGCGAAGAAAGCAGCAATGCCATTTATCGCGGCTATCGGCGGTATGGCTCTTCCTGCCGGTATCTATCTTGCGATTGCAGGACGTGAAGCACCTGAAGGTTGGGCGGTTCCGGTTGCTACAGATATCGCGCTAGCCGTGGGGCTACTTGCGATGATGGGGCCAGTTGTTTCACTCTCGCTCCGTTCATTTCTTTTAGCACTTGCCGTCATTGACGATATTGGTGCAATTTTGATCATTGCCTTTGTCTACTCGACGGGAATCGCATACTCATGGCTGGCAGCAGGATTTCTCTCAATTCTCTTTATTCTTCTCATTAAGAAGACTGGCGTAACTTCGATCTACATCTACATTCTCTGTGGCCTCACGCTCTGGTACTGCCTCTATCGCACAGGCGTGCATCCAACCTTGGCCGGAGTTATCCTCGGTTTACTTACCCCTGCACATGAAAAGGCGAACACTGGCCTTGAAGATGTCGACGATGGCTCCGTGTCGTATGTCGAATATCTACAGACAAAACTTCATCCATTCTCAACCTTTATCGTGGTGCCAATATTTGCATGCGCCAACACTGGAGTCTTACTCACCTCTGAATCACTTTCCGATGCCTCAACATCTCTCATCGCATGGGGAATTTTTGCCGGGCTTGTCATTGGTAAGCCACTTGGCATCGTGATCGCAGCAAAGCTTTCAGCCCGCGCGCAGATTGCAGAACTTCCTGAAGGGACATCGATTACTAGCCTAACTGCGACAGGCAGCGCTGCAGGTATCGGCTTTACCGTCGCTATCTTTATCGCAGATTTAGCATTTACCGACCCTGTGCTACAGAATATTGCTGTCGTTGCAATTATCGCAGGCTCTCTTGTAAGTGCGATCCTCAGCTGGTCTCTCTTTAAAGTTACATCAAAGAGATAACGCCTTAGAGTTTGTCGATCCAGCCCCAGACAGATTCGGCGCCAGAATGGCCAACAAGAAATATGAAGACAATGCTTGTCAAAGATGCGACCACTAGGGCCACCGATGTAAGGCGACGAATCAGCACAGAACCAAATGTTGATCCTGAGCGATCCATTCTCCAACGAAGATAGATCAAGACGACCATAGGAATTGTTACGAACGGTGCAATCTCACCAAGCTCTGCATGCTTTTCAACGCTCTTGTTGAGAATATCTTCAAAGGCCTCGCCACTTATCTTGGCGAGAAAGACGCTGATCTGAGCAATTATCGCTAGCCCCAAAATGACCTTGCCGTGGCGTCTAGAAAAACTTGGTAGGTAGGACATCACCAATGCGCCTAAGGCCACAAGTGGGACGAGAACAACTGCTCCATGAACCAGCAATGGGTGAAGAGGAAGACCTGCCAACATGCCTAAGGGTTCTTGTGCAAGGATCATGGATAGATCTTAATCTAAGAAGAAATCGAGGAGAAAATCTTTGGTGCCGGGCACGACAGCATACTTATCTAGATCGGTGACCCCTACGCTTGCCAGGACCTCGTCATCGACGTAGAAGTTACCTGAATTCTCTTTCGCCTCGCGGTTGAGAATGACATAAGCGGCATCTGCCAAGATCTCAGGAGTTCTACACGCTGCAGTATCGATGCCTGGAATCATCTGTAGGGCTGCGGTGTCGATTGCTGTGCGCGGCCAGAGACCGTTGACGGCGATCCCATCACGCTTGAACTCCTCGGCCATACCTAGGACACACATCGACATTCCATACTTTGCCATCGTGTAGGCAACGTGGTTCTTAAACCATTTAGCCTTCATCGATAGCGGTGGTGAGAGAGTGAGGATGTGAGGGTTGCGACCTGCTGCCGCGCTCTCTTTAAGGTGGGGCAAGGCTGCTTGGGAGGTGAGGAATGTTCCGCGGACATTGACATCAAACATCAGATCAAAACGCTTCGCCGGTGTTGCAAGTGTTGGCGTTAAATTGATTGCACTTGCATTGTTGATCAGAATATCAATCCCACCAAACTCTGCCGCGGTCTTGGCGATGGCATCAGCAATCTGGTTCTCATCGCGAATATCGCATTGAATCGGAAGGGCTACTCCCCCAGCCGCCTCAATCTCTTTCGCGGCAGTAAAGATAGTTCCAGGTAGCTTCGGGTTGGGATCGGCTGTCTTTGCTGCGATGGCAACTGATGCACCATCTGCTGCAGCGCGAAGTGCGATCGCCAAACCGATACCGCGAGAGCCGCCGGTGATAAAGATCTTCTTACCTTGGAGGTTTCCTGAGATTGTCATTACTTGCCATCCTTTTCTTTATCGGCGGCCTTCTTGGCCATAAAGTTCATAAATGCTTCCATCGCTTCATCTGATGTGAGCGCAAGTGAGAAGAGCTCAAACTCTGCCTTCATCACTGCAGCAACGGCGTCATGCTTGCTCGCTTTGATCAGAGCCTTGGTATTAATAATCGCTGTTGGCGGCTGGGCTGCAATCTGTGTTGCAATCGCCATCGCAGCTCCATGTGAATCAGTTGAAATTTCTGCAACCAGCCCCATCTCTTTGGCTTCCACCGCCGAAAAGCTCTCGCCTGTCATAAAGATTTTTGCTGCACGCTGGTAACCAACGAGCGCGGGAAAGAGAAGGCTTGAACCTGCCTCAGGCACTAGTCCAAGGGATGCAAAGGGCATAGAGAACCTTGCACCAGGATCGGCAACCACCACATCGCAATGTAAGAGCATGGTCGTTCCGACTCCGACTGCATTTCCTTTAACGGCTGCAATCAGCGGCTTTGGGAATTCGAGAATTGCTCCAAGAAAAGCTGCAACAGTTGAATCTTGCGTCGTTGGCGGGTGCTCCATGAAGTCGCGAATATCGTTTCCGGCAGTGAAGTGATCTCCGGTGCTAGTCAGCAGAACTGCGCGAATGGCGAAATCCCCTGCCGCCTCATTGAGCGCTTGAGCCAGATCGGCATACATATCTCTGGTCAGCGCATTCATCTTTTCAGGGCGGTTGAAGGCGATCGTCAAAACGCTGCCGGAGGCCGTAGTTGTGATGTTACTCATGAGTAGAGGCTACTACTACATCAGTGATAAAAAAAGGAGCACAATGGTTACACGCCGTAGGCAAGAAGATGGAGAGAGAATATGGCTAGAGATATCACGATCGCTCAACGAGAGCTCTCGCCCTTTGAGCAGTTAGTCCTTGGATTGGTATGCGAAGGTAAATCAAATGCCGCAATAGCCCTAGAGACTGCCCACACCGAAAAAGTCATTGAGAATACTGTCAGCCGATCTGCGCGCGTCTTTAATATCACATCAGATGGCGATACCAATGTACGTGTTCTCTTGGCGTTGGCATATCGCACTCATTATGGTGACTCAGCTTTTGACCGTCTCGGCATTGCATGTTCACATTTCGAGGTGGATGGCGACGGAAGAGCACTCTGCAATAGACACATTGATTAGAGCGCTAGCACTCACAGTTCTTCAGTGAGTGCTAGCACCACCCCTAACTCTCTTACTCTCGCAAAATAAAGAGTGTAATTAAGTTGTGCTTAATCGTTAAGCGCACAAAGGAGAGAATCTAAATGAAACGTAGAACTTTCGATGGAATTGTAACCACTGTTGGTATCGCACTTTCCATTTTTCTTTTTGTAGCAGCTGGTCTTCTCAACTGGGGAGCTACCTTTGCTAACGACTCAGTAAAGACGCAACTTGAGAATCAGAATATCTCTTTTCCTGCAGCAGAAGCTATGCCAGAGGCGACGAAAGCTCAGCTCACAAAATGGGCAGAACAGAAAGTTACGACTGGTGAAATGGCCCGTGATTACTCTGATCTCTACATCTGGGAACATATGAAAGCATCATCAATTGCAGTCGCCGGCGCTCCATTGACTTACTCTGAAGCTTCTGGAAAATATATGGGCATGGTTCGCGGCGGAACGGGCACTCCAGAAGAGATTGCCAAGTACGGCGAATTACGTCAAACACTCTTTATGGGTAACACGTTGCGCGGAATGCTGCTTCAGGCTTACGCCTTTGGGACTCTTGGAGTGATTGCTGGATATTCAGCAATAGCTGCCCTCGTCGGTGGAATTTTGATGTTGTTACTCTCTATCGCAGGGTTGGTCCACCTTCGTCGCACCCCTAAGGATGCGACGATTTGACCCTCAACTCTCCGTGAGGGGAAATAAAAACACCCGGTCTGCATCTGCAGGCCGGGTGTTTTTATTACCGAGAGAGTGGTTTTTTAGCGATCAAGAGTTCCAGCGATAAAGCTTTCAGTCTTGTCATGTGCCTGCTCATCTGTGTACTGAACAG
>WLGP01000070.1 GCA_009703165.1 Actinomycetota bacterium
TCCAATATGCAATCGGTGCAAATTCAACCTTCTCAGTCACCGCAGTCTTCACCGGAATGATGGGCACACACATGCTTATCGGAATCGGCGAAGCGGTCATCACAGCCTTCTCAGTAACTGCAGTGATGGCAAGTCGTCCAGATCTTGTCTATGGCTACCGTGGCGCTAAGGCTCAATTAGAGATTCGAAAGGCATAACGTGAAGAATCCATTAATCGCTGTTGGTTTCGCAGTCTCGCTAGCTATTGCAGGTGGACTTTCATACTATGCATCATCACACCCTGATGGTTTTGAAAAATCAGCTGGTGAGATTGGTTTCCTTGATACCGCTAAAGAGAGCCCTCTGAAAGATAGCCCCCTTGCTGAATACGGTGTCGCCGGTGTTGAGAACGAACGTATCTCAGGTGGTTTAGCTGGCGTCATTGGCGTTGCATCAACTGCTGCAATCTCATTTGGCATCTTCTACGGCCTACGACGATTTAATAAGAGTAAGCCATAAAGACAGAGACAGAGCACCGACACCATCATGGCCATGATGTGGGTGAGCGCCTCTACCTCCATCGCCATTCGATAGTTCACCGTCTGCCCGCACATGTAAAAATCATTGCTGTACTTGCATTTATCGTCGTCTCAGTTGCTACTCCAATCACGCGCTGGCAGGCCTTTGTCGCCTACTTTGCAGCGATTTTTGCCGTCTCACTCATTGCCAAGATTCCAACGCTGACGTTGCTTACTCGTTCGTTGATTGAAATTCCATTTATCTTCTTTGCAATCCTTATGCCATTTTTTGGAACCGGCGAACGCTTTGAAGTAGGTCCGCTCAATCTCTACCGCGAGAGTCTGCTTGCTGCAGCCGGAATCGTGGTCAAGGGAACACTCGGTGTCTTAAGCGCTGTCGTACTTTCTACAAGTACAACGGCGCGCGAATTATTACGCGGCCTTGAAAAGATCCGCCTTCCAAAGTTGATGGTGCAGATCGCCGCCTTTATGTTGCGCTATGTAAATGTGATCAACGATGAGATGGAGCGGATGAAAGTTGCCCGAGAATCTCGCGGCTTTATCGCAACCGGCATCAAAGATTGGAAAGTCATCGCAACTGCAGCATCTGCTCTCTTTATCCGTTCCTATGAACGCGGTGAACGAGTCCACCTTGCGATGCTCTCTCGCGGTTACAGCGGTGTTCTCCCCCACGACCAGAGCGAGGGAGCACCTCTTCGCACCTGGCTACAAGGTCTTGCACTTCCACTCTTTGCACTGACTATTCTTCTGGCTACAACGGCGATTGGATAAGAGATGACACAGCCACCAAGTTTGCAGATCAAGGAACTTGCCTTTGCCTATCCCGATGGAAACCAGGCGCTCTTCGGCGTTAACTTAACTATCGAGCGCGGTGAACGCGTTGCCTTACTCGGTCCAAACGGTGCCGGTAAGACAACTCTTGTTATGCATATGAACGGTATCCACCCTGCAGAACATGGCAGCGTCGCAGTTGCCGGTGAAGTTATCGATACAACAGATAAAGATCTCTTGCGTCGCATCCGCGGCAAGGTCGGCGTTGTCTTTCAAGACCCTGATGATCAGCTCTTTATGCCTACAGTTGGTGAAGATATCGCCTTTGGCCCATACAACATGGGCCTTCGCGGGGCAGAGCTCGATGCGGCAGTCGATGAAGCGCTGGCTTTAGTGCATATGTCTGAATTTAAAGAGCGCCCTCCACATCACCTATCTTTTGGTCAGCGACGTCGCGTTGCAGTTGCAACAGTTCTTGCGATGAAGCCAGAGATCCTTGTTCTCGATGAGCCATCATCGAATCTGGATCCAGCAGGGCGCCGCGAACTTGCAGAGATCTTGCGATCACTCGACGTCACCATCGTGATGGTCACCCATGACTTGCCGTATGCATTTGAGTTATGTCAGCGCTCTGTCATCTTAAGTGGCGGTGTAATCGTTGCCGATGGTTCAACGGGAGATATCTTGCGCGATGCCGATCTCTTAGCAAAGCACCGACTTGAGTTACCTGTCGGATTTAGCCTTTAAATTAGGGAGAGGCTTAAAGCTTTCTTAGCTGCCTCTTTACGATCGCTTACTGAGAGCGCCTGATAGATACGCATCGTCTCATGGCGGATTGTGCTGACGCTAAAGCCAAGTTCATTCGCCAACTCGTGATTAGTCTTTCCCTCAACCATTCCACGCAGGATCGAAATCTGTCGTGGTGTCAGTTGATCTGAGGAAGTATCTCCCCGATCTTGAAGGACGCGGCTGGCTGAACCGCTTGGTTGATGTAGTAACGATAGATAGAGACCAAGTGCCACGGCGTAATTACGTGCAATCTCTTCGACATGTGCAGTATCGGCAACTGTCTCTGAGAAACGAATAACGAGATAGCCATGGATTGCACCGCGTTCGCGAAGTTGAATCATCAACATGTTTTTCTCTGGATTCCACGGCTCGGCATTCTTACCAAGAGCGATCAATGCTTCATCGTTATCCCAAGCACGCCAGACCTCGCTTGGAAATGTCTGCTTAGCTTTGCCGGCATCAAATCCATATTCACCTAAGAACTCAAGAGAGTCGTTCTCGTGAAGACGGCCGATTCGCGCACAGCAGGCGCCCAGCGGGGCCATGTACTCCATGACCAGGGCGCGCGTGATCTCATCGCTGGTTGGGTGATAACTCAACCAATCGATAAAGGTGCGAATGTCGTGCATTAGAGCCACCTCGATTAATAGACCGTCGAGAGAGTCACCGTGAAATGGTCACCGATTTATGCGGGGGTACCCTGAGATGACCAGTCAGATCTCGACTGGTCTAGGGATGGTCAGATCAAGGCGGCACAGTAACCCACTCAAGGCAAAAGTGGGCCCTGTCGGGCTCGAACCGACGACCCACGGATTAAAAGTCCGTTGCTCTACCGACTGAGCTAAAGGCCCCACTGCAACTAAATGCTCGCAAATTCTAGCGGAGATTTACCGGTTCTAGCGCCCTCGAGATGCGCGTAAGAGGCGGTCGCGGATAGCGATGGCAAGACCTTCTCCGCTTGGTGGGATGACGCAGATTGTTGAAAGTCCTTGGGAATCACCATCGCGAAGTGCTGCATACAAGGTGCGTGCATACTCTTCGATAGATGTTGGTGACGCCAAACGAAAAACTCCATCAGGTGTTGCAATATCTTTCATCGCGATAAAGCCTTCACCGCTCTTTGGTTTCTGGCTGAGAACTACTGTTGCTTGAGGTGAGTAATGATTTTCAAGTGAACCACTGACACGAATCCTTGATTGCGCATCGGTCACTTTAAGGCCTGTTACTTCTTCGATCATCTCTTGAGTAATCGCACCAGGTCGCAAGATATGTGGGGTATTGGTTGTGCAATCGATGATGGTGGATTCAACACCGACTGTTGATGGACCGCCGTCAAGGATTGCATCGTCAGGGCCTAAGTAATTGCTGAGTTCTTCACGGACAGCATCGGCTGTCGTCGGTGAGACATGTCCAAAACGGTTTGCGCTAGGTGCGGCAATTCCTTCAACACCGATTTTCTTTGCAGAATCTAGAAGAGCTAATGCAACAACATGATCTGGAACGCGAAGTCCAACGGTTGTCTGTCCCCCGGTGATGAAGTCTCCTGCAACATCTGAACGCTCAAGAATCAATGTCATTGGTCCTGGCCAGAAATTGCGAGCAAGATCGATTGCATATGCAGGGATCTCATCTGCCCAGTATCCGATTCCATTCATCGATCCGATGTGGACGATCAATGGGTGATCGGCAGGACGTCCCTTAGCGCGATAGATCTTTGCTACAGCTTCAGGATTGGATGCATCTGCGCCAAGGCCATAGACGGTCTCGGTAGGAAAGGCCACGAGGTTGCCTGCTAATAGAGAGGTAGCGGCGTTACTCATCGCATCTGCTGTGCAGCGGGATACGAATTGGCTATCGCTCATGTGCGCAATTATCCCGCCTTTTTGCGAGAAGATAACCACATGGCAAAGCAACCAGTGAGGGTCGTGCAGATCATTGCGCGCATGAATGTGGGAGGCCCGGCAGTCATCGTGGCTGACCTCATGCGCTCACTGGATAAAGGTGCGATCGAACAGACTTTGATCACTGGCTATTGCGATTCAAATGAAGCGGATTACTTAGAGACAGTCGCGACAGATATCAAGGCAACGCGTATTGCTGGCCTTGGTCGATCTGTCTCGCTGGGCGCAGATGTGCGGGCCTTCTTTGCGCTGGCTGGAATGTTGCGAGAGCTTCGTCCAGATATTGTCCATACGCATACAGCGAAAGCTGGAGTGTTGGGTCGTCTGGCATCGATGTTGGCCGGGCGCAAAGTTATTCGTGTACATACCTTCCATGGCCATCTGCTTCATGGATATTTCAGCGGGTGGAAGGTGCGCCTTGTTATCGCGATTGAAAAGTTCTTAGCAAAGCGCACAGATGTCTTGATCGCAGTTGGCATCAAGGTCAAAGATGATTTATTGGCAGTGGGTATCGGTAAGGCCGATCAATACAAGGTCTTCTATCCAGGGCTTAGAGAGCCAGCTGACTTTGCAAAGGCAAAGGTCCGTGCAAGTTTTGGCATGGAAGACGGTCTTTCCTATATCGCATTTGTTGGTCGTCTCACCCAGATTAAGAGACCAGATCGATTGTTAGATGTTGCAGGCGAATTGAAGTCCCGTGGATTAAAGACGAAAATCATTGTGGCTGGTGAGGGCGAACTCTTTGCCTCTTCAAAAGAGCGTGCAGCGAAAGAGAATCTACCGATTGAGTTCTTGGGGTGGCGCAAAGATATTTCAGAGCTCTTTGCTGCAAGTGATATCGCGCTATTAACTAGCGATAACGAGGGTATTCCGCTGACCTTGATCCAGGCAGCCCAGGCGGGCTTGCCGATTGTTGCTACAGAGGTGGGTTCAATCAGCGACATTGTGATCCACGAAGGTAACGGATACCTCACCGATACCTCACCTGCTGCGTTGGCAGATGCGCTGGAAAAATTGATCATCGACCCAGTTCTGCGCCAGATCATGGGTGAGGCCGGGCGAGATAGGTCACATCGATATTTCTCATTAGCAAAAATGTCGGCAGATCACACAGAGTTGTATCAGCACCTGCACAGATAATCGTTATAAAGAAGTGCGATACTTGCACCATGAAACTAAACAAGAAATTCATCGCAATCCCATTAGTCGCCCTTGTCGCAGCAGCGGCCTTTGCTCTTCCAGCATCGGCAGCTACTCCAGAGCGTTATGTCACCGTCAATGCCGAGGGCATCGTTCAGGTAACCCCTGATGCAGTTCGCCTCAACGCATCTGTCACCAATATCGCCTCAACGAGCGCAGCGGCCTTATCTCAGACCTCAGCGGCTGCGACCAAGGTTCGCAATGCGCTCAAGGCTAAGAACATTGCAACAAAGGATGTTAAGACCACAACGATCTCTGTCTACCCTGAGTACAATTACACACAGGACAAGGGCTCA
>WLGP01000071.1 GCA_009703165.1 Actinomycetota bacterium
ACTCGCATGGGGTGCCAAGTGCTTGGATACCTGCGGCAACTTCGCTTACCGAAAGTGCTTCATCGCCTACTGCAATCAGAAAGATGCCAGCAGCATGTGGATGGCTGGCAAGGCGGGGGAGGAAGGTATGAGCAAAAAACTCCAGTGAGGATGTATCTGTCGATTTAATTGAATTCTCGATCAGTGTCAGCGCACCATCTTCTGCAACGGCTCGTGTGAACCCTGATGCACCTCGTGAAAGTGGAATGACGTAGTACTTACTTCGAATACCAATCCCACTGGGATGGCGAAAGCCGATAAAGGATGGCGTTGCCTGTTTGCCTCTACCAAAAAATTTACCAATGCCGCCGAGTGATTTCATTAGAGTAATTATCGCATGTTCTTTAACTTTAACGGTTTAACTTTGGAGTTGAACCGACAACCCTGATGACACCCTTGCTATCTGCACGAACGAGTACGCCTTCACCAGAGGCCACACCCACATTAGTGAGAGCGCTTATGTTGACGAAATGTCCCACCAAGATAAGCAGCCCTGGCTTATTTCGATAATCAACAATTTGCTTACGGACTCTTATGGTTTGCGGGTGGTTAAGGAGATCTGTTTCCTCAAAGAGTGAATCCAGATTTCTATTGAGGCGAACCTTTCCAAGATTAAGCAATTCTGCAGTCTCTTTAGCCCGGCACCATCTACTCGATTCCACTCGGGTAATTTTGATCTGCCTTCTCTCAAGCCACTTGCCGACATCGCGCGCATCCTGACGACCGAGATCCGAGAGAGTGCGCTGCGTGGAACAATCATTGAGCGAGAAGTTCTCTGGATCTCCAACCCCTGGTGCAAGGCTATGACGCATTAAGAGTACGTAACCTTTTGGAGTTGTCCCTTGCAGTTTCTCCCAAATCGCCAACTCATTTGCAAAGGATGTTTGAGTAGTTAAAGTGAAAATGAGAGTGAGGATGAGGGTTGAAGAGAATCTTTTCACTCGAACTCCACTTCTCAGGGATAGGATCAATGAGGAGTGGGGCGGGTCGGGCTCGAACCGACGACGACCGGATTATGAGTCCGGGGCTCTAACCAACTGAGCTACCGCCCCCAACGTTAAAGACGTTAAGTGGCGTAAGTCTATTGCACGGGTCGAACCAGTAGCCCTAGCCCTTCTTCTTATATCCAGCAGGGCATTTAACGGTGGTAACTACCTTCGTTACCTTGCCCTTAACGCATGTGATCTTCTTGATCACAGGCTTCTTAACAACTGGCTTGTCGATCACTGGCTGGGCCGGAGTAACCACTTGTGGCTGATCTTGGGTGAGTTTTACCGAGACCGTAGGCGCAGAGAAGGTGAAGTTGTAGGCAGCAAGTGAGAGCCAATTGTTCTTTTCGTTGATCACAACGGTTGCAACATTTGGCGTTCCATCTTCAGATGTAACCGATACTGATGCCTTCACCGGGGCGTTGGTAAAGCCGTAGATGCAGCGTGCGACCGTTGAAGACATTAGTAGTTCATAAGAACCTTTAAAGACGGTCTTTCCATCAGGCTCAAAGTGCGTCGCAGCAACTTTGTAATCGAGTGAACCTTGTGCTGGATCGTATATAGGAGGGCCATCGATATACATCGTTGAATTAGTTGTGACAAGGCCAGCTAAAGTGTTTGAACGGTTAAGACATTGGTTGACGATTCCTGAGCCACGGTCTGTCATCGTTGACACTCGCCACTGAGTAGGAAGAGCTGCAGCCTTATCTCCTGCAATAGGTAACCACTGAACAAAGTCAGCCATTGATCGAGAGTTGAATTGTGTATTGATATGTTTGAAGGAGAGGTTCCTTAAACCTGCTCGATCTTTCTCACTGCTCTCCACTCGTGTTCCTTGAGGATTGTTCTCAAGTGGGTATCTACGAGTCTCGCCAGCCCAATCTTGTTGTGCAAAATGGGCCAAGAGTGAATCGGGTAGATCATCAACGCTCTTTACAACATCAAGAACCGGGACCTTGATCGGCTTGGCTGCAACGGTGAGAACGCTCTCCTTCTCTGACTTTCTCTCGAGCTCAATTGTGGCATCGCGCATACGACCATGGAGCCAGCCAGTTACTTGGAATGAGAACCTGGCAGAAAATCCAAAAGAGATATCTTGAGGAAGCGGGTAGGGAAGGGCACATTCTTTCGTTGAACTCATGACGCAGGCATCAAAGCGTGGATCAACGTTCTGCCCTGGGGCAAGGTCAGAAAAGCTTGAAACGCTGACGCCTTGGGCTCGAAGATAAGACGCTGTATTTGTCTCAGTGCGAGAGCCAAAGAAGTTGCCCGTCACTACCTTGACCGCCATAAAGGAGGCGGTAATCGATGGAACTCCGAATATTCCACCAGATTCAGGTGTTCGCGTCGATGAGATCACTAACTTAAGTAGGTAATTATCGCCATCAGCGTGAGGTGCTTCAGGAATCGAGACTAAAACTGCGCCACTTCCACGAGGAACTCCTACAGATAAATCTCCTTGAAAGTCCTGATATCGCTCAGATGGAAATGTGGAGAGGAAATTTACTTGAAGAGATTTCCCAGCAGCGCTTGTTGCGGTGATTGCTGTGACACAGTTGATATCGGCGCTACCGACACATGCTGGTAGGACTGCTCGGTACATTGAGTTGACAGTAAACTCACAACCGGCTTCCTGACCTGTGTTACAAATTGCAACACTTGTTAGTTTTCCAGAAGGTGTTCCATCACTTGTATTGAAGTTAAACCAGGAAGAGCTCTCGGTCTTTGCAAAGATGCTCTCATTCGCTTGATATCCCATGGTGTTAGCACCTGGCATGCGAAGACTCTGATACTGCTCATCATTGGGATCGACGGCGTAAGAGAGGGAAGGAACTAGGAGTACCCCTAGTAGAAGTCCAATAACAATTCGAGTTTTCATAGTGAGCGCCCTCGCGATCCTTAAGAGAGATCTAAGGAGCGGTTCCTTGAGACAACTCTCAAAGAGATCACCGAAAAGTTGGACTCTTTTTATGCACCCTTAAGGTGAGTTAGCGACGCTGGAAACCGCGTCTGCCCCAGAACTCCCAGAGCCCCATGACAGATAGGACGAGGGCAAAACCAAAGAGGAGATCTTCAACCGGCGCTGCAGCCAAACGAGGACCGACGATCGTATCCGGGTCATACATCACGATCGCTTGTCCATCATCGCGATAGTGGGTCAGCCACCAGTTCGACATCAATTGGAAAGGCAAGATGATCGAATATGAAATCCAAAATGCGCTGCGTGTGAGAAGCGAATTCTTAAAGAAGAAGAGATCTACAACAACTGCAATAAGCACGGCGGTGATTGCTAAATCGCTATAGCTCATTTCTCATCCTTTCCAAATTCTTTTTCGCGAAGATGAGGTTTAACAGTTGTGACACCTTCAATGGTCAAAATAGCGGCCATTGGAACGAGAATGAAGAAGAGAATCTCTTCGAGAGGAATATCAAAAGGTCCGTAAATTCCAAGCATCCGGTCGCGGTTGAAGAACCAGTGTCCTTGGGCAATTGCATAGGCATCCCAGATCAAGAAGACGGTACTGACTGGAAGGATGCTAATCAGCGCGCGCTTCCATCTGCGTAGAACACCAGTCTTGAGAACAATCTCTAGCCAGAATGAGCCACAGACTACGAAGGCCAACATCGCCATGTATCCGAATTTCTCCACGTCTGATCTTCTCATAGGTGCCTTTGGTATGGTTGTCAGAACGGGGGTGCGACATGAAGGTCAGCGAATATAGACTTTTTTCCTCCGTCCGTACCTTCTCTTCTGTTTCAGTTGCCGTTGCAATCGCTCTCTCATTGATTTTTTCTCAGAGCTTCGGGGCCGATTCCATGCAGTGGCAGATCGCAATTGCGATCGCTGCCTTAGCTATCGGAATTCCACATGGAGCCCTAGATCATCTCGTGACGATTCCGCGGTCAAAGCCTCTCACGATGGCGATCTTTATCCTTATCTACATTGCCGTTGCCATCGTTGCCGTCATTGCGATTCTCAAGTTCAGCGTTATTGGCTTCATCTTCGTCTTGGTAATGAGTGCAACGCACTTTGGAATTGGTGATGCAGCATTTATCAATGAGATAGATCGAAGAAGCGAACAGGTACGTAAACTTCCACGAACTGTCTATGCCATATGCGCCGGCTCAATCCCAGTCTTTATCCCGTTGGTCAATAGCGCCAGTACAGATGCGCTGGCACAGGTCAACCCATCTCTGATCGATTGGCACCAAGGATTTGATCAAGAGATTCTCCGAGTTGTTACAGCCCTTGGTCTTCTTGGAATTTTGGTTTTGCTGATCAAAGGTCGCAGACGTGAGGCCCTTGATATCTCACTTCTCCTTGTTTTAGCACTTGCTGCGCCACCGTTGATCGCATTTGCCGTGTATTTCGGATGCTGGCATGCAATGCGCCATACAGCTCGCCTTACGCTCTCACTTGATTCAAGTCAGGCTGCATATGCACAAGGTGATCTCAAGAAAACTTTTCTAGCCGCTGTCATTCCCGGAGTTCCAGCGCTCATTGGTACCTTTGTAATCGCTGGCATATTGGCAATCGTTGGTACAGATTTCGATGACGATTTCTTCTGGATGGCACTAGTTGTTGTGTGGGCGCTCACTGTCCCTCACATGGCAGTTACCGCAAAACTTGATCGCGCCGCATTAACCTAAGGCAATGAAGATACGCATCGCACTAGCAGCACTCATTTCCCTGATACTTCTTTCACCTCTTCCAGCATCAGCAGGACCTGTCTATGTATTTCCTGTGACTGGGTGTGAGGTCAACTATGCGCGTGCTCACCATGATTATCCAGCCACCGATATCTTGGCGAAATCTGGATGCGCCTTCGTTGCACCCATTGATGGCGTCATTGATGAAGTGAATCGCGTGGATACATGGTCTGGAAGAGTTAATGCCGGAATTACTCGTGGCGGTCTTTCAGTCTCATTGATCGGCGTTGATGGTGTGCGTTACTACGGCTCACATTTGAGATCAATCCATAAAGCAATTCAACCTGGCCTAGAGGTCAAAGCCGGACAACGATTAGGTGCAGTTGGTGCAACAGGTAGCGCGCGTGGAACTTCTCCACACCTTCACTTTGGAATTTCCTGGCCGACACCTGCTGATACGTGGTGGGTACGACGTGGCGCAGTTGCTCCATGGAAGTACCTGGATGCATGGAAGGCAGGAAAAGATTTATCTCCTGTGAAGGAAGTTGCTGCAGCGCTTAAGAAAGCTGGCGAAGTTCCACCGGAACCAAAGAAGTAGTTAAGAAGTAATTAAAGCGAATCAAGAAGTAGAAAGAAGATAGCCCCGCACAATGTGCGGGGCTATCTTGTAAAGCTAGCGGTTGCTATTAGTTAGCGTTCACTGCATCGGCCTGAGGACCCTTTGGACCCTGTACGACCTCGAATGAAACTGACTGACCCTCTTCAAGGCTCTTGTAACCGTTTC
>WLGP01000072.1 GCA_009703165.1 Actinomycetota bacterium
AATGGCGCGATTTATTGCAGACACAACGGCCTTAAGTGAAGCCGTTGTGGTGTTGGGATCAACTCCAACGCCCCAGAAGACATCGCCACCAATTGCACACTCAAGATAGGCAGCAGCTGATGCATCGCCTCCTGCTGAGAGCGCATGCTCGTGGAAATCAAGGACTCGAACATCAACGCCATAGTTCTGCAAGATATTGCAGAATGCTGCAATCGGTCCATTGCCATGGCCTGAAAGTTCAACCTCTTGACCGCGATCTGTAATCGCAACGGTGAGCTGCACATCTTGGTTCATGACAGATGTCTGTGAGAGACCCTTCAAACGGAAACGTCCCCATGGCGCTGACTCTGTTGGAAGATATTCATCTTCAAAGATTGCCCAGAGTTCATCGGCTGAGACTTCCCCGCCTTGTGAATCAGTCTTATCTTGAACAATCTTTGAGAACTCAATCTGCAGACGACGTGGCAGATCTAAGTGATGTTCAGTCTTCATCAAGTAGGCAACTCCGCCCTTGCCTGATTGAGAGTTCACGCGGATGACAGCCTCATATGAGCGACCAATATCTTTTGGATCAATCGGTAGATATGGAACGGCCCAGGTGTGCTGATCAACGCTGACGCCGGCTGCTTTTGCATCTCGTTCTAGATGATCAAAGCCCTTCTTAATTGCATCTTGGTGCGAACCAGAAAATGCTGTGAAGACTAGGTCGCCGCCGTATGGGTGGCGCTCTGCAACCTTAAGTTGGTTGGCATATTCCACCGTGCGACGGATCTCATCGATATTGGAGAAATCAATATGGGGATCGACGCCGTGGCTAACTAAGTTCATTCCCAAAGTGACAAGACAGACATTGCCGGTGCGCTCACCATTTCCAAAGAGCGTTCCTTCGATGCGATCGGCACCTGCTAAATATCCAAGTTCGGCAGCAGCAACACCGGTACCGCGATCATTATGTGGGTGCAAGGAGACAATCACACTCTCGCGATTTTCAAGGTTGCGACACATCCACTCGATCGAATCAGCATAGATGTTAGGAGTCGCCATCTCGACAGTTGCAGGAAGATTCATAATTGTCTTCCATGCAGGAGTTGGCTTCCAAATTGCATTGACAGCGTTACAGACCTCAACTGCGAATTCGAGTTCGGTGCCGGTGTAGGACTCAGGTGAGTACTCAAATGACACCTTTGTCTCAGGGACGCTCTTCATCAGATCAAGACAGAGTTGGGCGCCATCTGTTGCAATCTTCTTAATGCCCTCTTTATCTAGACCAAAGACGACGCGACGCTGCAAGGTTGAGGTCGAGTTATATAAGTGAACGATCGCCTGCTTGGATCCCTTGATCGCCTCATATGTGCGACGGATCAACGGTTCGCGAGCCTGGGTAAGTACTTGGATCACTACATCGTCAGGGATGAGATCCTCATCGATGATCTTGCGGACAAAGTCGAAATCTGTCTGGCTAGCGCTAGGAAAACCAACTTCAATCTCTTTGTAACCCATGGCAACGAGTAACTTGAACATCGCTAACTTGCGCGGGGTATCCATCGGATCGATCAACGCTTGGTTGCCATCGCGAAGATCTACAGAGCACCACTTTGGGGCGACGGTGATCTTCTTATTTGGCCAGGTGCGATCTGCAAGCTCTACAGGGATAAATGAGCTGTAGCGATGCACTGGCATCTGTGAAGGTTGCTGCTGTGGGAAATTCATTTCTTACTCCTTGAGGTGAGTGGGCCGATGTGGTTTTACCGGCAACACCAAACCCCGCGGCGAGGAGACCGGTTAATTGGCCTCGCAGCGGCTGCGAAGAAGGAGTCCACGTTGTTGCATGGGATAAGACTATCCCGTTGCAATTATTTGATCAAGATCGAGTTCAGATCTGGTTTAAATCAGACTGGGATCAGGGTATTGGCAAAGATCTGCCATGCAAGGGCAGATTTAGCGACCAATGAGAGCGTGATGTAGGTGCGCTCACCGCGAAGATAATCTGACCACTTTCCAACCTTCTTGTATTGCAACCACTGCACAAGGGCAAATGAGTTGAAGAAGAGGAAGATCGTGAAGACGACGAAGTAGACAAATGTTGGCGCCTTGTTCTCGCCGACTCCACCGATTGCAAAGACATAGAAAGCCAGTGCAATCCACGGAACGATTCCTGTAATGCAACCAAAGATAAATGGGATCCATCCGCCATTGCCTGGCTCTTCATATTTCTCTTGTAGCCAACCAAAGAGAATCATTGAAGCGTTAACGCCAAAGATTGCAATGAGTGCGGTGATATCTGAGATACCAGTGACCTGTGCGATCAAGACGATCATTACTGATGAGCTAATTGAATATTCAACCCAGCGGAAGAAGTTGCGATGGGCGGCAAGGCCTGCGATGTAGCGTGGGAAGAACTTTGGGCTGACCACAATGAAGTGGGCAAGAGATGAAAGGCCTAGGAAGATTGCAACACCAAGTGCCAGAGGAGCATCCCAGAGAACGACGAGATCGCCGTATGTTGTTCCTGGAGGGCCAGACATGTAACGCGCAGTTACGGGTAGCGTGAAATCAGAAGACATGGCAAGGACAGCTGCCATCTGCGCGAGGTGAAGGACACCTGCGATGATATTGATACGACGCAATTTACTTGATGTGATCTCTTTAGCCATAGATAAAAAGTAGCACGGCAACCTTTAGAGAACGGGTAAATACCTATCGAGTTCGTAGGCACTTACCTGGCGGCGATAGTCCTGCCATTCAGCGCGCTTGTTGCGAAGAACGAATTCAAAGACATGCTCGCCTAATGTCTGACGGACGAGTTCGCTGCCCTCCATCGCCACGATCGCCTCGTTGAGGTTTGCAGGTAGCGGCTTCGCATCGCGCGTCTCTTCCAGAACATAACCCTCTTCAATTCCCTTAAGCCCTGCAGCGAGCATCACTGCATAGGCAAGGTATGGATTACAGGCAGAATCAGGTGAACGAAATTCGATACGAGTTGAATTCTCTTTATTTGGTTTATACATCGGGATACGTACTAGTGCGCCGCGATCGCTCTGTCCCCAGTTGATCAACGATGGCGCTTCTCCCCCACCTTGCAGGCGCTTATAAGAGTTGACCCATTGATTGGTAATTGCCGTCATCTCAGAGGCATGCTTCAAGATGCCTGCGATAAAGGAGCGACCCACCTTTGATAGATGGAACTCTGCATTGGCATCATAAAAGGCATTGTTCTCGCCTTCAAAGAGCGAGACGTGTGTATGCATTCCGCTGCCTGGATGATCGGTAAATGGCTTAGGCATAAAAGATGCGTAAAAACCTTGTTCGAGTGCAACTTCCTTGATCACATGTCTAAAGGTCATGATGTTATCTGCCGTACTTAACGCATCTGCATAACGTAGATCGATCTCTTGTTGACCGGGTGCGCCTTCATGGTGGCTGAACTCAACAGAGATTCCCATTGCCTCTAACAATGTGATTGCTTGGCGTCTAAAGTCATGGCCGACAACTGCAGGTGTGTGATCAAAATATCCGCCTTGATCAACAGGCACAGGTGCAACGCCTTTTTCAGGTTGTGATTTAAAGAGGAAGAATTCGATTTCAGGATGGGTGTAACAGGTGTAACCCATCTTGGCTGCCTTATCCAAGGTGCGACGCAATACGTTGCGCGGATCAGAATGCGATGGCGAACCATCAGGCATGATGATGTCACAGAACATTCGCGCAGCCCCTGGTGCTTCTGTGCGCCAAGGCAAAATTGAAAAAGATGCAGGATCTGGCTTTGCCAACATATCTGATTCGGTGATGCGGGCAAAACCTTCGATGGCAGAGCCATCAAAACCGATTCCTTCATCGAAGGCGTTCTCTAGCTCTGCCGGTGCAATCGCAACTGATTTCAAGGTGCCAAGAACATCGCTAAACCACAATCTGACAAAGCGAATATTGCGCTCTTCTATGGTGCGAAGGACGAACTCTTGTTGCTTACTGATCTGCTCGGACATGGGGGCAATAATGCCAAGTGATAATTACGGCAGTGTTACAAAATCAGCGCTTACTTACCCTCGCGCCAGCGTGTAGTCATTGGCAAGCGGCGGTCTTTTCCGAAGGCGCGGGAAGAGACCTTGGTGCCAGGTGGATATTGGCGCCTCTTATATTCGGCCATATCGACCAGGCCGATCACGCGTGCAACGAGGGCGCTATCAAAGCCGGCAGCCACAAGTTCTTCATAGCCGCGATCGTGATCGACGTACTCGGTAAGAACTTTATCGAGAATTGTGTAATCAGGAAGTGAATCTGAATCTTTCTGGTCTGGGCGAAGTTCAGCACTTGGCTCTTTCTCAATAGAGCGCACTGGAATCGGTGGAACTTCACCGAGTTCTAGAGCCCGCGCATTACGCCAGCGAGATAGGGCCCAGACATCTGTCTTATAAATATCTTTAATCGGCGCAAAGCCACCGACAGCATCACCGTAGAGCGTTGAATATCCAACGGCGAGCTCTGATTTATTTCCAGTGGCAAGCACTAAGTGCCCCTCTTGATTGGAGATTCCCATCAGCGTTGTGCCGCGAACACGTGCCTGCACATTCTCTTCTGCCAACCCTTTAAGAACGACGTTGGAGGTAAAGGCATCGACCATCGGCGCGATGGCAATGGCGCGAAAGTGAAGGCCAGTATTCTCTGCCATCTGCCGGGCATCTTCGAGTGAGTGATCGGATGAGTACTTACTTGGCAGCGCAACACCATTTACGCGCTTGGCACCAAGAGCATCGCAGGCGATCGCTGCAACCAGGGCTGAATCAATTCCACCTGAAAGACCAAGGACGACGCTTCTAAATCCATTCTTCTCGACATAATCACGTAGACCGAGGACAAGGACCTTCCACATCTCTTCTTCAACGCTGGTGCGTTCAGCGATGGCGGTAACAATCGGTGCGCTCTGGGCGATCGCATCTTCGCTGATTACGACATCCGGCGTGCTTGTCTTTCCTGCCAGGTCGAGATCAACAATCATCAACCCTTCATCGCAATGTGGGGTGCGCGCAATTAATTGACCGTCACCATCGACCACCATCGAATCGCCATCAAAGACCAAATCATCTTGGCCGCCAACCATATTGACGTAGATAAATGGCGCCTTCATCCGCGCCGCCTCTTTGCTGACAAGGGCAAGGCGTACATCATCTTTATTGCGTTCAAAGGGAGATCCGTTAGGAACAACGACAAGTCCTGGCGAGCGCGCCGCTAGTTGCTTCAGCACCCCATCTTCATGCCAGATGTCCTGACAGATAAGTACTCCGACATCGACTCCATGGATGCGGACGACGAGTGTCGAATCACCTGCAACGAAATTTCGATATTCATCAAAGACGCCAAAGTTAGGAAGATGGGTCTTGATATAGCGAGCGCGAACTTCACCGCGATGA